>JANQFF010000483.1 GCA_028277965.1 Pseudomonadales bacterium | reverse complement strand
AGTGACATGTCAGTTGTGTAAATCACTTCGTTCACCACGTGAGCAAACGTCGCCCCGTTCTTTGCAAGGGTGGCTTCCATAATTTCGTATATCCGTTCGATCTGTGCGGACATATCGCCTGCCCCGACAACAGCACCCTGATCGTCGACGGATATGATCCCCGCCAGATGAAGCAGCCCGTTTGCATGAACGATCGCTGAAAATCCCAGTGCGTCTTCCAGCGGCTTATTGAAATTCTGAACTTGACCAGCTTTTGCCACCCTAGCCTCCTGTCAGTTAATGAAGTCCGCAGACTCGTGAGAGCGTGGAAAATCCCTGACCATGCCAAGGTAGTGCGCAAGCGCCCTGTCCGACCTGGTCATGACACCCGGGGTGTATCGGATCGAATGCAATATAGGCCGATCATCTGTGACGATGCTTTTTCCGAGCCGGAAAAGTAAGTCATGTGTCATAGCCACACGCGCGTCATCCTCCGGACTGCCGTCACTCCTGGTCGTTCCCAGGGAGTAATACACCTGCGTACGTCCGGGCGCCACCAGGTGAAAAGCCGTCAGCGCAGCTATCCACTGGCCCATGAACTCACCATAGAGTCTGAAGAAACTGGTGCCGTATATCCCAACGCGCGCGTTCAGCGCCGGCCCTTCACCCTGATCGAGTCGAGCCTCCAGGTCGTACTCCATCGAATGATCCGTCCAGTCGATCCTGTCGTAGAGCCATTCGTGGTCGAAGTTGAGCCTGTGAACTGCCTTCAGGTGTTGCCAGTCCGGGGTGTTCGCACAAACGACCCATGGATCGACCGGCAAGGCGGGAACGTCATAACTTACGCTGAACGCGAGTTCTTCTTCAGCTTTTGGGTAGTCCGGAATCTCCCACCAGGGATCCTCGCCGTTAAAGGCCCACACAAGACCAAACTTTTCAACAGAGTGAAACCGGTACAGACACGCGGACGCAGGCGGCGGATCTCCCAGCCCAGTCTTCTCACACCAACCGTCTGCATCGAATTCCCAGTGATGAAAACCACACTGAATACGCGTGCCCACCACTTTACCGGCTGCAAGATCAGCACCCAGGTGCGGACAGTACGCCGAGAGAACACTCACCAGGCCGGTTTCGTCCCGGAAAACCACGATCCGGCCATCCAGAAACTGGCGACCGATCACCTGGCCCGGCCCTACCTCACTCGATAAACAAACGGGAAACCAGGATTCGGTGAAGAGGCCGTTCTCGCCTTCGGCAGGTACCGGTGTGCTTCTCGGCCGTACACGTTTACGGTCTAAAGACGCTGCAGCTTCTTTGGTGGTCATCTTGTTCCCCCTTTCAAGATGTCCTAACGATAGTACTCGATCTAACAGATACGTGTGCGGCCAACTATTTCAGGCACTGGCACCCCTGATCCTGGCGGGCTCGAGGACAAACCCCTCGTAGTCTTTCTCAGCCACTTCGGTCAACCGGTCGAAGTATTGAGACCCACGCAGATGCCCAAGGAACTGACGCGGCTTGCCGGGAATATTCGCACCCATGTACCAGGAGTTAGTCTCCGGATAGAGGGTTGCATCGGCTATCGCATTGATTTCGCGATCCCAGCTCGCTTCAGCATCCTGTGTGGCTTCAGCAGACCCGAGACCGTTTTCAGACAGGTAGCTGATGCAATTGGCGATCCAATCGACGGTCCGCTCAGCTCCAAGCGGCATGGTGAAAAACACGCCCGGTGACCCGGGCCCGTGAATCATGAAGAGATTCGGATAGCCTGCAATTGTCGCGCCCAGATAATTGTCGAACCGTCCGCCCCATTTTTCTTCGAGGCTTATTCCTCCACGACCTTTCGGATTGAGGTTCAGCATTGAACCGCTCACCGCATCAAAGCCGGTAGCAAGCACAAGCATATCGATGGGATGTTCACTGCTCTTTGTATGTACGCTCGACTCAGTGAATTTCGCTATCGGATTCTCATGCAAATCAACCAACGACACGTTATCGCGGTTATAGGTTTCGAAGTAGCCGTTATCGAGGATCATGCGTTTGGTGCCAATATAGTAGTCGGGCATCAGCTTTTCCGCGGTTACAGGATCTTCGACGATCTCACGTATCTTGCCCCTGACAAACTCCGAGACTTCCTCGTTGAGATCCTTGTCAACCATCACACCGGCATAGCTGTTGATCAGAAGATGAATACCCCCCGTCTCCCATAACTCTTCGTAGACCGCGTGCCGCTCCTCCGCGGAGGCCTCGGATGCGTACCTGCGTTTTGTCTCGAATGGCCAGCCTCCACGTTTACACATGGACATGCGCAGCTCGTCCCACTCCGCGCGGTAAGCCGCGAGTTCGTCTGCTGGAAGAGGACGGTTTCTCGCTGGCAGGGAATACTGGGGCGTGCGCTGAAACACGGTAACGTGCTCCGCTTCTTTTGCGATCTCCGGGATCGACTGAATACCGGAGGAGCCAGTCCCAATCACACCGACACGCTTGCCTGCAAACGAGACCTTGTCGTGGGGCCATCTTCCCGTGTGGTAACACTCACCCGTGAAATCATCGATTCCCGGATAGTCGGGCATGTTGGCCACGAAAAGAGCGCCTACAGCGCAAATCAGAAACTGTGCGGAAGCGGTCTTTCCGGCATCGGTTTGGATTGTCCAGCGCTGCGCTTCTTCATTGTATTCTGCGCTGGTCACCCAGGTTTCGAAGCGGATGTCTTTCAGGAGATCAAATCGCTCAGCGAAGTGCTCGAGATAAGCAAGCACAGCCGCTTGAGGGGTCTGGGTTTCTTTCCATTCCCACTCATCAACAAGTTCCTTCGAGAACGTGTAAGCGTAGAACGGGCTGCTCGGAGCATCGACCCGGGCACCCGGATAGCGGTTGTACCACCAGGTCCCGCCAACGCCACCTGCACCGTCGAATGCCCGCACTTTCAGTCCCATCTTGTCGCGTAGATGGTACAAGGCATACAACCCGCTGAACCCCGATCCTATGATAATGACGTCGTACTGCTCCGTACTGTCAGTCATGCCGTTTCCTGCTTCATGGACAAACCTTTAGTTTACGCTTGACCTGATCCGACTGCGAAAACTGTGCGGTAAACCCCTTTGAGACATTTGCATCCGTTGTAGATTCTCTACTTAACCTTTTGATTTAACTTGAAAACATGCCAGAGTTAGAGTTCAGACTGTATTGTGCAGGATTCAAATCCGTGGCTGAGCGATGAACCGAACCAGCAGCATATTGGCGAACACCGCGCTTGTGATCGGTGCCTTTCTCGTGCCGGTCGTGGTGCTGGAGGTGGTCTTGCGAATTGCTGAATCTTCGAGTGAGCCGGTGCGTCAGGGACAACCCGCACTTTGCTGTGAACAGGATCCATTGCTCGGCTGGCGCCACAAACCCAATACAACCATCGAGTACGTGACATCAGGTCAGCAAATCTCCCAGAGCTTCAACTCCCGCGGTATCCGTGGTCCGGAATACAGTTTTGAGAAGCCTCCCGGTGAATACCGGATCCTCATTGTGGGAGATTCGTTTGCGGAGGGGATGTCCGTCAACTTCGACGAAGTATTCAGTGAGGTTATGGAAAGACACTTGAATGCAAAGGGGGAACGGCAATACCAGGCCATCAATATTGGCGTCGCCGGATACAGCACAGACCAGCAGTTGTTGCTGTATCGTGATGAAGGGACGCGCTATGAACCGGACGTCACGGTGCTGCTCGTTTACGACAACGACATCTGGTTCAACGCCAGGAAGCGCTATACCCTGACGAACCGTGGCTACAAACCCATGTTCGATCTGGCTGAAGGTCGTCTGAAGCTTGTCTATGAGCCGGGATCAGACGTTCAATCGAATACTCAAGCCAACCCCGGCAACTCAACTGCCAGGCAGGCTCCCGGGTCTATTCCGGGCGTCATCAAACGTGGACTGAACGAATACTCCTACGCTTACCGCTGGGTTCGCAAACAAGCCAGGGATATACCGGAATTGCGATCACTGTTCGCATCCCTGGGGCTGATGGACCCGCCGGACAACGGGATACCTGCTTCTTACGGCATCTACGCACGTGAATACTCAGCTGACACGGCATACGCCTGGGTAATGACTCGTGCTCTCATCGCAGAAATCAAACGGGAAGCCGAATCCAGAGGAAGCAAATTCATTCTTGCGCACGCGCCATTCCGGGCGACCATCGAGGATGAATACTGGGTCAGTTTCAAAAGCCAATATGGGGTATCAGAGGATTACTGGAGCCGTGACCGGGTGAACGCCGAGCTGGCAGCAATCGCAGGAGAATTGGATATCACTTTCCTGAATCCCGTTAAAACACTGCGTGCCGCTGCACAATCAGAGCAGCTTTACCTGCCTGACCAACACTGGAACGCAAGAGGGAATGAGGTGATTGGTGACCTTCTTGCTGAATTTATCCTCAGTATTGACCAACCTGGATCGGGAGCGGAATGAAGATACTTGTCCTCGAACAGGACGCTGAGAGTTATGCACTGCACCTCAACGATGTCGAAGACAACATCTGCTACGCATCTTCGCCAATCAACCTGGACCGGGATTTCGATGTGCTGCTGGCCAGACCTGACCTCGCTGCAGCGTATCTGGGCGACGGCGGTCAGGTGAAATGGATACAGTCGACCTGGGCCGGTGTCAGGCCTCTCGCTGATGCGGTTGAGGACAACAGCGTTCTGGTCACGGGCATCAAAGAGGTCTTTGGTGCTCAGATCGCTGATTACGTGTTCACCTACGTGCTGGAGGAACTCAGACACCCCTCGGTCTATCGCGCAGCTCAACGCCAGAAACGATGGCGACAGGAGCTCCCCGGATTCACTTTGAATCGCCATATGGTGATTGTTGGGACAGGGTCCATTGGCAGCCATCTGGCAAGCGTCGCTAAAGCATTCGGCATGCATGTGAGCGGCGTATCACAAACCGGAACGCATACCAGCGAGTTTGATCGCGTGGTGCCGGTGCCAGAGCTCAACGAAATTGTCGCAGATGCAGACTATGTGGTTCTGGCTCTGCCCGATACTGCAGCCACCTACAGATTGTGTAACGCGGAAACGTTTGCTGCGATGAGGAACAGGCCGCTGGTCTTCAACGTTGGACGGGGAAGCACGCTGGACCATTCGGCGTTACTGCAGGCATTACGCGAACGTCGAGTACGGGGAGCTGTGTTGGACGTCTTTGATATCGAGCCGCTACCGGCAGACGACCCTCTCTGGGACAATCCAGGCATCGTCATTACCCCGCACATAGCTGCCGTCAGCTACCCGAAAGACATCGCGGCGATTTTTCTTAACAATCTCGCAAAATACAAAGGCGGGAAACCGCTCGACTACCCGATTGATCTGTCTCGCGGGTACTAGATTCTCATTTGAAATCGCGGCTAAACGGCACCTCCTGGAGATTTTTCTGTAGGAGCGGCTTCAGCCGCGATGGCCTACACATCTTCAGTCCTGCGAGAATCGCGGCTGAAGCCGCTCCTACAGATCAAAGCCCAGGTTTTTTTGAAGTGCCTTAAAGCCGCTCCTACAGAGATAGGGCTGGCCATGATTACTCATTCATCCCCGGGGTGCCACGCGGTCGATAGTCAGCACCCGCGTTACAATCTTCCACCCATCATCCAACTTGCGCCACGTATTCCGGTAGATACCCGACGTGGCAATCCGCGCTGCGGCATCTACAGCTGTCTGATGTGTCACCAGAACCATGTTTTCGGTCACGGCGGAATCTGCCGATAGCTCTATGAATACGGTTCCCGACATGTGATGGCGGGTCTGTCTGTCTGCAAGACGCCCTGTGTGAGACTCCATGGCATATGCCAGGATCTCGCTGCGGCTTTCAATCCTGGATCTCAACTCGCCGAGCGCCCGGGCTTCCATCACCGCATCTTCCGTAAAGAGATCTGCGAAACCGGCCGCATCTTTCGAATCCCAGCGATAGGCGTACTGGATGATCACGTCCTCGATCGCAGCCCGGTCGGTAAGCGAGCGGTGCTCGTCCCTAGACTGCATCAACAAGGCAACTAATCCAATCAGGACTGCAATCACTGCAGCCCAGAGGACTCGCTGGTTCAGGTTGCTCAAGGTTTAACCGAGGTGGATGACGTTCACAGCAGTGCCGCCAGCTTCTCCCGGTGCCACGTTGCATCACCGTAGAGGAACTGACTGTGCATCTGGCGCTTATGATAGATCTGCACGTCCGACTCCCAGGTGAAGCCAATGCCGCCATGCAACTGAGTGGACCTGTTTGAGCAGAACGAAGCACAATCCGACGCACTCGATTGTGCAAGCAGCGCCGTACGCAGCGCGTCATCCGGATCGCTGTCCCACGCGCTGGCTGCGTTGTAGACCAGCGATCGGGCCTCATCCACGGCAATCATCATGTTGACGATCGGATGTTTGACTGCCTGGAAGAAGCCTATCGGGCGGTCGAACTGTGTCCTCACCCTGGCGTACTCGGCGGTTTCCTGAACCTGCCACTCCGCGGCGCCAACGATATCCGCGGCCAGCAGGGTCAGCAGTGCGGGCATAGCTTGCGCGAGCACCGTTTCGCCTTCCCCGGGTGGCGCCACTTCGGTGGCTTCGACGTTATCCAGGACAACACGCGCCTGGTCCCGGGTCAGATCAACAATACGGTCCGGAAGCACCTCAACAGCATCCCGCGGGACATGGTAGAGCCCTATCCCGTTTCCAGCTGCCGCGGCCACTACATATCCATCCACTTTCTGTGCATCCTGAACGTACCAGCTTGTACCGCTCAGGCGGCCGTTGGAAACAGTGACATCCGTGGAATCCAGTTCCAGAGAGCCGTCTTCACCATGTATTGCCAGTGCCATGCTCTGACCTGACGCAATCAACTGGAGCTCACTGGTGGCTTGAGCTTCACGCAGAACAAAAGTTGCCTGCAATGTGCCTGTGAGCGGTGTCGGAGATGCAGCCCGACCAATCTCCTCCTGCAGGGCTACCGCAGCCACAAGCCCCATACCAATGCCGCCCGCATCCGCGGGAACGGCAACGATGGGCCAACCGAGCTCCACCATCTCCTGCCAGTCCTCGGTCGCATACCAGCCCGCTCGGACTTCTCCGATATGGGGATCCTCAGTTCCAGTAATGTGTGGACGTAACTTCGTAAGTGTCTCTTTTTCAAGAAAAAAACGACTCGCCGATTCTTTAAGCATGCGGACGTCATCGTCGAAACCAAAATCTGTGTTCTGTGCCATCGTTTACCTACTTGGTTTTGGGCAGGCCAAGCACCCGCTCACCCAGAATATTGCGTTGGATCTCACTACTACCGCCCGAGATTGTTCCTGTATAGGAGTTCATGTAACTCAGCGGCCAACGCCCGTCAGCCTCGGCATGTTCATCACCAACATAGAGGCTGCTTCGCATGCCGAGAATGCCGAGGGCAATTTCACCCAGCTCCTGGCGTACCTCACTCCCGACCAGCTTGCCCTGTAGAGGCAACCTCATGGCGCCACCGTTCAAGGCTTCAACCCTGGACCGTCGACCATTCTGGATCATCGCCTCAGTGCGCTCATAGATTTTCACGATGCGATCGCGCCAGACCGGGTCATCCCAGACACGGCGCCCATTTCGCCTGGTGTCTTTAGCCAGCTGTATCAACTGATTCACCGCCGCCATCGGCGACTCGCTGCTCGCGACAGCTCCAACACCCTGCGCGGCGCCTCGCTCACTCGTAAGTGTCGACATGGCAACCTTCCAACCAGCGCCTATCTCGTCGACCCGCAGGTGATCCGGAACACGTGCGTCTTCCAGAAACACCTCGTTGAATCCTGACTCACCTGTCATCTTGTGGATGGGCCGTACGGTCACTCCTTCCTGATCCATCGGTGCCAGAAAGTAAGTGATGCCGTTGTATTTATCGTTTTTGTCCGTTCGCGCCAGCAACAGCATCCAACTCGCGAGCGCGCCCAGACTGGTCCAGACCTTGCTGCCATTAATGACCCACTCGTCGCCATCACGAACGGCTGACGTCTGCAGGGAAACGAGGTCTGAACCGGCACCTGGCTCGCTGAATCCCTGGCACCAGATTTCCTCGGCGGAGAAGATGGGCGGCAGAAAACGTTCTTTCTGCTCTTCTGTGCCATGAATCAGGAGCGTTGGCGCCGTCATCCCGAGGCCAATCCAGTTGATGAAGTAAGGAACCTTTGCCCGCAAGACCTCTGAACTGGCGATCGACTGGAAACCGTCATGGCCATGCCCGCCATATTGCGCAGGCACATCTGTCGCGATGAGCTGAGCCTCGTAGCACTTTGCCTGCCAGTCGCAGAGATAGTTGCGGTGCGATTCGTATGTCACTTCATATGCTGCCTGGGGCAGCGGTAACTCGGTCGGCGGCGGACGGTTCTCCTCCAGCCAGCGCCGGCAGTAATCTCGAAATTCGCTTTTTTCCTGGTCTGTGCTCATTATTCTTCTCAAACAAAATGGCAACTTATAGTCGCTGTACGTCTCGACGCACGATTATGCCTGATTGCTGTTAACAAACTGGAACAATTGAGGGGGAACATGGGTGAAATCACCGTGAAGGACGTGCTCGCAGCTTCTTATGCATCCGTCGAGCCACCTCCGCCGAAGCTGAAGACCAATGTCGCTCTTCTACTGGTGGACATACAGGATCTGGCCACGCCGGAACATCTCACCAAACGCGCCGTTGAAGCTGGCCTGAATGCAGCCGAGGTTAATGCAGCATTGGCGGACTATTCAGGTCGCTTCTATGCCGCGGTCGAGAACTGTGGAAGGTTACTGGAGGCCGCACGTACGGCTGGCATTGCCTGCATCCATGTCAAAATCGAAGCGCTCTCGGGTAATGCCCGGGACACCGGTCCTGCTCACCGCCGGATGGGTTGGTGTTACCCGCCAGGCAGCGAAGAGACCCGGTTTCTGGAACCTGTCACACCGACGGAAGGCGAAATTGTCATCACCAAAACCGTGAGCGGCGCGTTCACCGCAACTAACCTCGACGCTGTGCTGCGACACATGGGTATCCGTTGGCTCATCATCGCCGGTTTTGAAACAGACGAGTGCATCGAGGCCACCGGCAGAGTCGGACTGGATCTCGGCTACCTGGCTCTGTTCGCCGAGGATGGCTGTACCGCTTACGAGGAGAGTGCGCATAACGCATTCATGGGGAAGTACGCGAGTTGGGGACTCGCGCGAGGGACCGATGAACTGCTTAGCATGATTGCAGATCTCAAGTCATGACGAACACATACCTGAAGGGGGAGATGCCTTGTTAAACCGATTCGACGACTACCCAATCCACCAGACGCCTGAGCCTCTGGCACATCCTGCCAGTTCTGACCCGAACGTCTACGACAGGACCTGGTTCAACGCCTACAACGAAGACGGCACAAAGTACTTCGCGCTCGGCGTAGCCGTCTATCCACACCGTGGAATCCTGGACGCCCACTTCAGCACTGTCGAGGCCGGTGGCCGACAACACTGCTTCTATGCTTCCCGGCGTGCTCCCCAGGAACGCTCAGAGATGCAGGTGGGGCCTTTCCGGCTCGAAATCGAAGAACCCATGCGTCGGGCCAGAGTGATAATCGACGACAATGAATCCGGTGTCGCCTGCGACCTCACTTTTTCTGCTCGATCATCGGCATTGCAGGAAGCCCGCCAGATTCTCTGGCAGCGCCAGCGCAAATCCATGGACGCTACCCGTTTTGCACAGTTTGGGAGATGGTCGGGAACGGTGAGTCATCCCGACGGGGAGTACACAGTCGACGCTGCCTCCTGGCGAGGTACCAAGGACCGTTCCTGGGGAATCCGCGGGGTCGGAGAACGGGCAGTGGTGGGTGCGCCTCTGCCACCCGGATCAGCGTTCTTTCTCTGGGCACCTCTGCAATGGGACGATCATGTGACTCACGCCGTTTTCTTCGACGGTCCCAAAGGAGAAGCTCTCATTCGGGAAGGGTTTACCGCGCCACTCTTCAATTCCGAAGAAGACATACCCGCGGAACTCGAAGATGTCGCCACACGCATGGCCACCGCGGTACATCGTATCGAGTATCACTCCGGGACGCGGCTGGCGCGGCGCGCTGAGCTCGATCTCATCGACCTCTACGGCAATACCCGCACCATCAATATGGAACCCTTGTTGCGGTTCCAGTTCAAAGGCCTCGGCTACGGTCACCCGGTCTGGGGCCAGGGCATGTGGAAGGGAGAACTGGAGATCGGAGGAGAAAGCTTCGACCCCCAGGATCTGGACCTGCTCGCACCCGAGAATATCCACGTTCAACAGGTTGTCAGGGTCACCGACGGCGAAAAGACGGGTATCGGCGCCCTGGAGCAGATTGTCCTGGGTCCCTATGCACCTGCCGGCTTTACCGAGGCACTCGACGGAGCGAAATAGGTAGCTGGATTAATCTGTAGGAGCGGCTTTAAGGCACCTCTATAAACCTGGGTTTTGAACTGTAGGAGCGGCTTTAGGCACCTTTAAAAACCTGGAGATTTTTCTGTAGGAGCGGCTTCAGCCGCGATTCTCGCAAGACTGAAGATGTGTCTATTTGAATGAGCAAGCGGCTCGCAACGCTGCTGAATCAGCTCAATCAAGCCTGATAAGCACCCACAGACACCTCTTACGGCCTTCAACGGCGCAGTCCATCGCGGCTAAAGCCGCTCCTACAGAAAAATCTCCAGGTTTTTCAGACCGCTACTCTGCTTCCGCGAGATTCAACCAGGTCAGCGCCAGATTGCTCAACGCTTCGACACCCACCGGTAGCGCCGTGTCGTTGACGTAAAAGTAGGGAGAATGATTCGGCGCGCTGTCCATGGGTCCTGCCCCGTCTTTGGCAACACCAAGGCCGATAAAAAGACCTGGAATCTCGTTGGCAAAATAGGAAAAGTCTTCAGCCCCCATGATCGGCTTGGTGACGATCGCTTTGCCACCGGCAGAGACCCTGTCTAGCACACCACTCATCTCCGCAGTCAGTTCGGGGTCGTTGAAAGTCACTGGATATCCATGATCAATGGTCACCTCGACGCTGGCGCCCCATGCCTCAGCGGTTTTGGCCACCATTTTCTCGATCCTGGCATGTACGTCTCTACGCATGGCAGGGTCGAATGTACGTATCGTGCCTGTCATCTCGACTTCCTCGGGAATGATGTTCCCCCGATTCCCGCCGTTGATGGATCCGATTGTGACCACAGCCGGTGCATTCGAGATATCGATCTGACGGCTGACGATGTTCTGCAACGCCCCGATGATCTGACCGGAAACAGCGATCGGGTCGATGCCACCCCAGGGCATTGAGCCGTGGGTTTGGACACCCTTTACCTTGATGCGTAAACCATCAGATGCCGCCAGCATACCTTCCGGCTTATACATGATGCTCCCGGCAGGCGCTGGAAACACGTGCAAACCAAATATGGCGCCCGGTGCATACTCGCCCCCCAAAACGCCTTCCTTGATCATGAGATCCGCACCACCTTCCTCACCGGGAGGTGCGCCTTCTTCTGCTGGCTGGAAGATGAACTTCACCGTACCAGGGATCTGATCGCGCATCCCGGACAGGACCTCCGCAACACCCATCAGGATCGCCATGTGTGCATCGTGACCGCAGGCATGCATAACACCGGTCTCTACGCCACGCCATTCGGTTGTCACCTTTGAGGCAAACGGCAAACCCGTCTTCTCTGTGACTGGTAACCCATCCATATCCGCTCGAAGGGCGACTACCGGACCCGGTTTACCTCCGCGCAGAATGCCGATCACACCTGTGTGAGCCACCTCTGTCTCCACACTGTCGAAGCCGAGACTTTCCAGGTGAGCTGTGATGTAGGCTGCTGTCTTAAACTCCCGGTTGCCGAGTTCCGGATTTGCATGCAGGTGATGTCGCCACTGAACCATTTTGTCGGTCACATCGACAGTCCGATCAGTGATTGTGGCCTGCCAGTCTCCAAAAGCCTGTGTAGCCAGGAGAGTTGAGACAATGCCCGCCACCGCATAGAAAGTACGTTTGTGATCAGGTGAGAATTTCATCTGGGCTCATCTTCCGATTTAGCGCATCGAGATTGCCGCATTCGGGATCTAAAATCGACCCTGCTGAAAGCATCTCACCGCTGCGTCACTCGTCCAAATGCACCTGCTACGGCGACGACACGCAATCAGAACGGAGAATAGGCAAGTGTATTGCGTGTCTCTGGCGATTAACTAGAACTTCATACATATGTAAGCCGACCTATACCAACCACTACATCCTGGATCTACTACCTGACCAGCCTGGTCCATAAACTGCCCGAACACGTTCATTTCGAGAACCCTCATGAAAGCAGTAGGACGTTTCATTGCGCTGGTTGCAACTCTGGTCTCCTTCTCCGCACACGGAGCCTTAACCACATACGCGATATCAGATGCGGAAAACAAACACGGCATCCCGCTCGGATATGGGTTGTACACCTTCGGCAAGAATGACACTGGTGAGGCAAAGTACAGCATCCAACCAAACAGCTTTTTTGTCATCGACGACGTTGCCAATACAGCAACTTTTCAAGGGACAGCGTCAAATGGCACACATACCGCTGTGTTTGACATTATGTTGTCCGGGTTTCAGGAAACCCACAGTTACAAACGAGAGGGCGGCAAAGAATACATACCCGCCATCCACGACCTGCCTGGGGTGCTGGCTGCGCCTGGCAACGGTGACATCGACTTTTTCTCAAGCATCCTTGGCACGATCACCATTGACGGAGAAATATTCGACGTCCAGCAATGTATCGATTGCCCGAATACCAACACGCCGTTCGGTTTTCAGTTTGGCGATGGGGCCAATGCCAAGAACCCGAATGATTTCGGCGCATCCGCCTGGATCGGTGTCGGCCCAAACTTCAACATGAAAAGCCATTGGGATTTCAATGTGAAGCTCACCAAAGTGCCGGAACCTGCAACGGCTGCAATGCTCCTGACCGGTCTGGCAGTCGCTGGCCTGAGACGGCGCCGCCTGGCTCGCAGTAACCAGCTATCGTCCGTGTAGAACGCGAGGCTATCGGGCAGCAACGGAATGCCGTCCGACACCCTGTTTTATTCTCGTTGCCTGTCAACTACCCTTGAACCATGGCAATTCCTGACGAATCCATCGATCTGGTTGGACCACCACACTACGCTCACATTGCTACAGTCAACGCAGACGGCTCGCCGCAGAGTAGTGTTGTGTGGGCTGAACTGAGAAACGACCGAATCCACTTAAGCACGGGCGGGAACTACAAAAAAACGCGCAACATGCGCAGAGAACCGCGCGTCGCAATATCATTTCACGACGTTGCTAACCCGTATCGAACCATCGAAATTCGCGGCCGCGCTGAAGTTAAAGAGCTCCACGACTATGAACTCCTCGATCACTTTGCGCAAAAGTACCTGAGCCTGGATTCGTATCCTTACAAGTCGAACAACCGGGACGGGGTGGCTGTTAGCGTATCAACCGACTTTTCCAGGGTTTACGAGCTCAAACCGCAAGAGGAACACAAACCTTCAATCCATACAGACAACCTGTTAGGCGCCCCTCACCTTGGACACGTCGCAACCGTGACAGCAAAGGGCCAGGTTTGCAGTTCTCCGGTATGGATATTGGAGGAATCCGGAACGCTCAAATTCTGGTCCCTTGCAGCCAGTCTTCGAGCAAAAAACCTGCGGAACAACCCACACATTGCCGTTAGTGTTCACGATGAATCAGACCCGATGCGCTATACGGAAATACGGGGTGTTGCCGAGTTGGTCGAAGTTGACCACACGAGGTTGCTGGATCGTCTGGCGAAGCACTACTGGAGTGTCGAGCACTACCCTGAAGACTTCAACGAGGTGAGCGCCGTGGAAGTTTCAGTCGAGATTCGCCATCAGACAGGTTTCGACGGTCGTTCCTGGCGGAGTTGAAGCAAAGTCACGCTGGAATTCCCGCGTAAAATCCCCGGTGGCAACCACCGGTTCTATCTCAGCACTCTGCCAGGGTACTTCAGGCCACCATCGTTCCCCGCAGTCGGGATCGTCAGGATTGATCGGCGAGCCCGGTCGAGGTGTGATCACCGGATACCCCGCCTCAGCAGCAGCAGCCAGGGTCCGCTCAACCGGCTCAGTCCAGGCATGGCGCGCCAGATCGAACAATCCCCAGTGAACCGGCAACAACAAGTTACCACGCACCCAGTTGTGAGCCAGAACCGCCTGTTCCGGACCAATGTGCCAGTCCGGCCAGTCGGCACCGTACGCACCCACCTCAATCATGGTGACGTCAAAAGGCCCCAGACGATTGCCGATTTCCTTCAACCCTGGAAACAGACCCGTGTCTCCCGAAAAGTAGACGGCACGATCTGAACCGCGTAGCGCAAACCCCATCCAGAGCGTTTTGTCGAAATCGAAGAACGTTCTGCCCGATGCATGTCGCGCAGGTGTTCCCGTGACCGTGACCCCTCTAACGTCAATTGCATCCCACCAATCGATTTCGACGATTTTTTCCTTTCGCACACCCCAGTACTCGAGATGCGCCCCAACACCCAGTGGGACAACAAACTGCTCAACACGGTTAGCCAGAGCCTCTATGGTCTTTGTATCGAGGTGATCGTAGTGGTCATGCGAAATCAGAACAGCATCAACGCGCGGCAGATCATCGAGCGCTATTGTCGGTGGATACCAGCGTGCGGGGCCTATCCAGCCATACGGGGATACACGTTCAGACCAGACCGGATCGGTGAGGAACCTGATACCTTCGATTTCGATCAGAGCGATCGAATGCCCGAACCATGTAATGCGCAACGGCACGTCAGTCTCAAAAACTGATGGTTCTGTCCGGGCTGCAGCCACAGGCTCTGCCGGTTTCGCGTGAGCACTGGTATCGAGCCAGCGTTCCGGCCGGCTGAAAAACGGGTTGTACAACGGAAACTCATTGACGAAGTAACCATCTCGCCAATTGGGTGAACCCATCATACGTTCCAGGCGCGCACCGCTGGCGCTTTTACCAAAGTCATACCACCCGTCCGTCAGAAGGAAAGCGGCCAGAACGACAGTCAGCAGGAGCAGCCCAGCAAGCGTTTTGCGCATTTGCGCTTAAGGGTCCAGGTCGATCACAACAAGATACGCGTTCAACCAGTCGGGCAGCCACTTCGGGACGTTCGGTCTCAAGCGCTCAAAAACCTCAAGTGTGTATTCCGGGTCATCCATGACCGTACGGGCCCGGCCCGAATACTCGTGCCCTTTGATGAAGACCTTGACAGGGACATCCCCCTCTCGAAACGCTTTCCACCAGCCCCCATCGGCACCGGCAAACACCTGGTCCCCCTCGTGCAGATAATTGACCGGCAGCTCTTTGCCATCTGGAAAGGTCAGCAGCATCACGATATTGGCCCGTTCGCCTTCCGGGTTTTCTCGAAGTTCCTTCGTGACTCGCTCGTTGACCACGAGCGCGTAGTAAGCCCTACCACCCAGCCAGACGAGCAGTAACAATCCAACGACAACGGCAATGACAATAAACAACCACTTCACACTGATACCTCCTTCAGCCGGGTCTGGCTGACCAACGCCAACAGGTTTTCAATTTATTTGGGAATCCAGAACGTCATGTTGCCGCTGGTGGCAAAAGTAGCCCTGTCAGGTTGTCATAGAAGACCTGGCGTCCCGGGGATTGCGAGAGACCCACCAGCATCTCTGCATCACTCCCACAAGGATTGTGTACCGGCATGTCCTCAGTTGCACATTGGTAGATCATATCCGCAACCTCTTGCGGGTCCGCGGTTTGTTCACTGCCATGGTGGCTGGCAACGATCGCGCCAAAATGGGCGCGGATCTTCTGGGCCATCTCAACCACCTGTGGGTCGCCTGTTTCCAGGTTGTCCTGAACATTGGCATTAAACGCAGTCGCATAAGCACCCGGTAGAACAGAGTGGACTTTGATATTGAGATCCCGGCATTCCATGGCCAACGCCTCAGTGAAACCTTCTACCGCCCACTTCGACGCACAGTAAGACGTCTCCAGGGGAATGCCAATCATGCCCGCCATGGACGTGACGTTGATGATGACCCCGGCACCCTGGTTTCTCATCACGGGCATCACCGCCCGTGTCGTGTTGAACACACCAAAGACATTGGTATCGAACATCGTGCGCACGGATTCGTCAGTCGACTGTTCCAACGCAGCGTGGCCGCCATAACCCGCGTTGTTCACAAGTACGTCCAGCCGCCCAAATGTATCCAGTGTTTGCGCGACAGCGCCATCGATGCTGGCCTGATCGGTTACATCGAGCCTGACCACAATCGTGTTCTCGAGACTCGCGAGCTCACTTTCATTCTCTGGATTGCGCATCGTCGCCACGACGTTCCAGCCTTTCGCCTGAAACGTTTGAGCCGCCAGACGCCCCATACCGGTAGAGCAACCCGTAATCAGAACCGTTTGCGCCATTACTTAATCCCTCCAACTGACGATGCAACTTCTGCAGCGTCCGGGTGATTGAGAAAACGTTCAGGGATGTCGAACTTGAATATACGAGCGGCATTTAACCCCAGGATTTTAGCTCTCTCACCATCGTCCAGATGCCCCATCGTCCGCTCGATTGCCTGGGCCGAGTAAGGCCAGGAGCCTTCGTGGTGGGGAAAATCGTTTGCCCAGAGGAAGTTGTCGGTCAAATCGAAATGTCTCGCCAGGAGCAGCCCGCCCATGTCTTCCTGAAAAGACGCAAACCCCTGTCGCCTGAAGTACTCGCTCGGCAGAAGCTCAAGCTTGGGCCTTACCCACATGTGGTGTTTTTTGTAGGCTTCATCCATCGCTTCGAGCAGGAAAGGTACCCAGCCGATGCCTGCTTCAATTGTTCCAAAGCGCAGCCTCGGGTGCCGTTCGGCAACACCGGATGCGCAGATGTTTGCAATGGGTTCAGCGGACGGGATGAGTGAGTGAATGGCGTAGTTGATCACCGCCCCACCCTGGCTACGGGAAGTGCGTGGATCACGACCCGTGGATACATGGAACGTGATCGGCAGATCCACTTCTTCGATGCAATCCCAAAGAGGTTCAAACTCTTTCAGGTTGTAGTTGGGATCATCCACGTCAGGTGGGCCGAAGACCGGTTTACAGGGCAACGAGAGACCCTTGAAACCCAGCGCAGCTACCCGCTGGATTTCTTCTATTGCCAGATCCATTGCCCCGGGCGCAATCGCCGCCATCGGCGCCAGCCGATCGTTATAGGCGCCATAATCTTCCCAGACCCATTCGTTGTATGCCTTACACATGGCATGACTGAATTCAGCATCCGGCGTGGCCCACATGGTGAGACCTTTGTTCGGGAACATGATCTCTGCGTCACAGCCATCCAACGCCAACTCCTCGATACGGGTTACCGGATCCCGTCCTCCGCTGTTGCGAATCTTGTCCGTGCCTTCCAGCGGCTTTGTCCAGTTGATCTTTGCTGGACGAAAACCTTCCGTTTTCTGATACATCTCGGGTTCGACGCTCGCGTTCCCTTTTTCTGTCGGCATCTGAATGATGCCCGGCAGACGGTCCTTGTACTTCGCATCCACGCGGTCAGCCAGAAACGTATTCGGCTCCTGCACATGTCCGTCTGCTGAACACATGAAGAACTTGTCTTCTGCATCTGGTCTCGGCGAACGAATCCAACCATCAGCCCCTGGAGTATTCAGACGCCACGCGTTGTTTTCGTCGGCATCAGGTATTGATAAAGCCATCTGTCTTTCTCCTTTCTCGCAAAATCACGTTTTCTCTGTTCGATGCACGCACTTACTTCCCGTGTTCGAGGACCTGCTTGAGCACGGGTACATCAACGCCGAGCTCTGCAGCCAGATCCCTGCAGATTCCGAGATCTTTTGTTGGCATTGAGCCCAGCGGTGCACGTTGACGGGGGATACCCACATTTTCAGACACCCAGCTTCGGCCCGTTGATTGATTGAGCACTTCCATGAACTGTTTGACGTCCATGCCATACGCACCCATGACATCGCGTAACTCCTGAAGTAACGCGAACGTGGCAATGAACAGCGTGTTGTTGGCAACCTTGGTGAGCTGGCCGGCACCAATATCACCACACCTGACAGCATTTCCCATGACTGCGAAAGCTTCAGCGCACTCTTCTATGACCGACTCGTCGCCACCGACCATCAAGGTCAACGTACCGGCAATCGCACCCTCGACCCGACCACTGACAGGGCAATCCAGAACGCGAACACCGTGCTCCGCTGCTTCTTTTGAGAGCACCTGACAGTAACTTGGGCTCACCGTGCTCATCACAACAAGTGTCGATCCGGGTGCAAGCCCTGCCAGAGCACCCGCGTCCCCTCTAAGCACACGGTCGTTCTGGTCTTCATCAAACACGATAGATATGAAGACCTGAGCGTCTTCTGCAGCCTCTCTGGGCGTCGGGCATTCGACCAAACCTTTCCCTGCCAGACGCTCGATGGCGTCCCGGCTTCTATTAGCCACACTTTTAACAGTAAATCCCGCGTCTATCAGCCGCTCTGCCATCGGCTCGCCCATGGCACCAAGGCCTACAAAAGCTATCTGGTTTGCGTCGTTCATTGACTATCTTCAACCCCGAATTTCAACTGTTTGCAGCCCAGGAACGTTATAGTTTACAATTATTCACTATTTGTCAAGTCGTAAACTGACCGCTTAGTTAGGGTACAATTTCAACCATGGACTCAACCAAGAACAGAATCGTGGATGCGGCCATTACGACTTTCATTCGTTATGGGGCGCGCAAGACCGCAATGAACGATATCGCGGACGCCGCTGGTGTCTCCCGTCAGACCCTGTACGACCTCTTCGGAAACAAGAGCGAACTCGTTGAAGCAGCCATCCGTCGACATACTGACCTGGTCCTCATGAAGGTGAGACAACAACTGGAGGCATGTTCAGATCTTGCAGACCAACTTGACGTTTACCTGACAGAAACAGTTGTACGCTCGTTCGAGAACCTGCAAACATCCGAAGACGTCGAAGACCTGATCAGCGGGCACAACAAGGCGGGCCGAGCAGCGAAGAAGGCGTCACATGAACGGCACAAAAAACTGGTGGCAAAACTATTGCTGCCATACCAACCTCAAATTGAGCAAACAGGCCAATCCGTCTCCCAGCTCACAGCGTTCCTGGTGCGAACCGCCATGAGCCTGAAACACTGCGAATCGAGGCGTGAACTCAACAACCAGCTTGCATCATTAAAGACATCAGTCCTCCTGGCAGCCTCACCCGACTTGGTCAAAGAGGATCCTCAAACAGCTCCCCTTATCCAGGCCAACTGAAAGCCACGATGGCAGCCAAACCATTAAGTAACCGCGTTCTGGCCTGTTATTCAGGGATCAGCATGCCTCTCGCAGCAATGTTGATGCCCGTTGCCGTCTATTTGCCCCCTTTTTATGCAAGCGAACTCGAACTCAATCTCGCTACTGTTGGCCTGATTTTTACAATTGCGAGATTCTGGGACGTCATTACAGACCCCATCATGGGCGTGGTGATTGATCGGTTTGATACCCGGTGGGGGCGGAGGAAGCATTGGATAGCAATCGCCCTGCCTTTTTCCATGCTCTCCGTTTACATGGTGTTTGCTCCCGACGTCGAAAACGTATCGACGACGTACCTGACAGCCTGGCTCATCGTTATGTATCTAGGCTACACAATGATGGCCATAGCCCATCAGTCGTGGGGGGCAGAACTCGCTCCGGGTTATGACGACCGATCACGTCTGTTTACCTGGCGCGAGGTATTTGTCCTGGTAGGTATGGTTTCAGTACTTGCGCTACCCGCTCTGATTGAATTGATGGGCGTGGACGACCAGGCAAGTAAAGTGGCCAGCATGGGTTACCTCGTTGTCATCCTCCTGCCCCTGACTGCGATCCCATTGCTGATCGGTGTACCTGACAACGCGGTGCGCACAGAGATGACTGTGGACTGGAAAGAAGCCACTCGGCTTCTCGTGAGAAACGTTCTTTTGTGGCGGATCCTGATCGCAGACATTGCCGTTGGATTTGCATTTTCAGCCACTGGAGCGCTCTACATTTTCCTGGTCACGTATCTTTTTGAATTACCGGGGCTTGCAAGCATCGCACTGCTCCTCATTTTTCTGATCAGCGCTGTTGTGATGCCACTCTGGCTGAAACTCGCTGTTGCGCTTGGGAAAGATCGGACAATGCGTCTTGCGCTCTTTTCCGGGTTCGCCGTGCATTGCGTTCTCTATCTCACTGCTGAACCAGGGAATGCCACGGGTCTCTGGATATATACCGCCGTCTACGGGATGGTGTTTGGCGCTGCCCCGACCCTCATTCGGTCTATGATGGCCGATGTCACGGACTACGATGAACTGCAAACCGGCAGTAAACGCGCCGGCCTGTTTTTCGCCCTGATGACGACCAGCAGCAAGGTTGGGAGCGCCCTGGCGGTTGTAACCACCTTTACGTTCGTCGAGTACTTTTATGGATTCCAGCCCGGCCCCGACAACACCGCTGCTGGCATCCAGGGTCTGCTCGTGACCTACTGCCTGTTTGCGGCGCTCATGTTTGCGATCGCGTATTTTTGCTTTGTGAGATATCCGCTTGATCGAAAGCGACACCAGGAGATTGAGGAACAACTTCGAAAGCGGGACACCCTTACTGCCTCCACTGCACAGGCCTGATCATCGCGGACTTGATAAAGAAGGAGATCCAATTGGAACTACGGAAAATGGGATGCCACGGGTTCGAAGTACCCGCCCTGTGCATGGGTACCATGACTTCTGGCCTCCAGGTGACGCCTGGTGGATTCTGCCGCGACGTACCACGGCGCCTGATTATCGCCAGGGTGCGCCCTGGTCGTCATGATCCAAGGAATCAACTATGAGCAACCAAAAGAAAATCTGTATTGCCGGGGTCACTGGCCTCGTCGGCGCAAACCTCGCGAAAGCCGCTTTAGCCCGTGGCTATGCCGTCAACGGAACCCTGCGGGATACAACTGATAAAGCACGCACTCAACCACTTATGAATCTGCCCGGGGGTGAAAACCTTGAGCTGTTCAGTGCAGACATGGCAAACCCAACGGACTTTGAAGAGCCTCTAAAGGGATGTGATGCTGTTTTCATCGCAAGCCTCATCCCCACCTACTTCGGGCCTACCGGTAAACCCGCCCGGGAAATGAATGATGAGCAGGGTGAGCGGGAGATCGTGATGCCAACGGTCGACGGTTGCTTGAACATTCTTCGACGCGCAAAAGACGAGGGTATTACCGACGCGTTGATCTGCAGCAGTACAAGCAGCACCAACCCCAGAGAACCCGTCGATTACAAAAACGAAGTGGACCACTGGTCAGACAAAGAACTTCAATACGCTCAGAAGAAATATACCTCAGCTGCCAAGACGGTGATGGAACGGGCCGCGATGGACTATTGCGCCGAGAACGGCATCCGGCTCTGTATTTTCTTACCCACTCTCATGCTGGGACCCGCCGTTCTGCCTGAGCATGCCACCCGTGGATTCCAGGGTATGCTCAACAAAATGCTCCAGGGCGAACCCTCCCGCCACGAGAAAGTGCCGAACGATTCATCCTCGATGATCCATGTTCAGGACCTGGCGGACCTGTTTTTTGCAGCTTACGAGAACCCTGATGCCAGCGGACGTTACTTCGGCGTCTATGCAAGCTGGCCGTACCAGGATATCTACAACGAGCTGGCCGCGCTGATGCCGGAAGCGAAAATGCCTGAACCACTGGACGAGCCACCTGCCCCACCAACCGGGTTCGACTTCACACGTCGTGATACGCTTGGAGTCACGTTAAAGGATATACCTGCAATTCTCAGGGAGACCGTTGAGAGTTTGAAATCGTAGGCAACTCAGGCAGCTTCGAGTGGCGCCCCGGCCAGCGTAACCCGGTGTAACAATCGAAAGTCACCCTGGTAGTCGTTATTGGCGTTGTGCCAGGTCGAACGGTTATCCCACATCGCTACCGCACCAGGTTGCCACTCGAAGTCGCAATAGACATCGGTTTCATCCACAAGAGTGTAGACGCGCGTCAGCAGTTCATGGCTCTCCTGTCGGGACATGCCCAGAATACGTGCAGTAAGACCCGGATTTACATACAACGCCTTTTTCCCGCTGTCTGGATGCCGGATCACAACCGGGTGAACGGCTTCACCAACCTCACTCTCGAGATTCAGCGACTCGCCGAGATCAGTTGCGGCGTAGTACCCCTCCTTGCCGTAAACGTGAGAACTCGAGTGTTCAGCCTGCAACCCTTCAAGCTGGACTTTCAGATCATCAGGAAGTGACTCCCAAGCTTTATACATGTTCGCAAACCGTGTATCACCACCGGCCGCGGGTAGTTCGCGAGCCACCAGAATCGATCCCATGGCTGGCTCCTGATCGTACGAATGATCCGTATGCCACGCCCCACCAATATTTGTCGTCTGCGATTTTTCTTTTCGGACCTGTGCAATTTCAGGGAAGTTTTCGACAGGCTGAAAGAATCGATTGACGACAAGCTGCCCGAACCGTTTCGCAAATCGAAGGTGTTCAGCAGGCGGCAGATCCTGATCGTAGAAAAACAGCACGCCGTGTTCAGCAAAGTGTGCTCGAAGTTCCACAATCTCATCGTCTGACAGTTTGGCGAGCTGAACGTCTTGCACAACCATCCCGCAGTTCTCTGAGTAAGGTGTCAGTTTCATCCCGATGTCCCATACCGGCTTTGATGACTTAAAGACTACGCCAGTTGTTAATATTACTGAAGTTGATATTTTATATATCCAAATTACAATATTTCTATATCTAAACCGGTCGTCAAATTGAAACCGAATCTGCGCAGCGTCGATCTGAATCTGCTGACGATATTCGACGCCATCATGCAAACTGGCAAACTCTCAAGCGCCGCGGATCAGCTGGGGATGACCCAGCCCGCAGTCAGCAACGCGCTTTCACGCCTGCGCCTGACATTCGACGATGACCTGTTCTTTCGTTCGCGCCACGGTATGGTCCCGACACCTCGATCCCACGAGCTGATCGAGCCAATCCGTCATGCCCTGTCTTTGATCGAAGGCACTCTCGAGGGCAACAGCGACTTCGACCCTGACAATTCTTCCCGAACCTTCAGTCTCGCCATTGGCGATTTTGGTGAAACCGTCCTGCTCCCTGCCCTGTTAGCGAGAATCAGTCACTACAAGGGAGACGTTAAAATCAGGTCGTATCCGGAACTCGAAAGCACCAGCTATGAACTGGTCAAACAGGGGCAACTTGATTTCTATTTCGACTACAAACCACCGAAAGACGCACGCCTGAAGTCCTGTAAGTTCACCACCGACGAGTTGGTCGTGATCGCGCGAAACAATCATCCAAAGATTCGCGGCTCATTAAGCAGAGAAGCGTTCCTCGACGCCAGACACATCATCCTCAACCATCGACACAGCGGGCCGTCCCTGCTCGAGAACATCCTCCGTGAAGCCAGCCCAATACCCAGGAAGTCTGTGGTTGAAATCAATCAATACGTCGCTGTGCCCGGCCTGGTCAGCTCGTCAGATTGTATAGCGACCCTGCCAAAACGTATGGCTGAACACTTTGCACAACGCGAATCGATCCAGATTCTGCCGCTGCCCTATCGCACGAAACAAACGACAACCTGGCTGATCTGGCACCGGGGCATGGAAAAGGACAAAGGGCATCAGTGGATGAAACAGATCTTGCTCGAAGCGGCGGGAACACAACAAAGTGAGAGACAACTGTTAAATAGGAGCGTGAAATGACCCTCATGGAACTCGGTGCCCTGGGTGAATTCCTGGGATCGATCGCAGTATTGGCTACGCTGGTCTACCTGGCCGTCCAGTTACGCCAGAACACCCGCTCAATTCAGGCGAGCGAGAAAATGGCATTGGCACAGACTTATCAGATGCGATCCGACGCCCTGCAGACGATGATGGTCATGGCTGCCGACTCCGATTACATTGGCAGTATCATCAATAAGCTGACGGAAGCAGGTTATCCGGAAGATGTCGCTGCACTCGATACGCTCACATCAGACGAACGCGGTCGGTTCAGGATATGGCAGATTGCGCAGCTGACGCACTGGGACAATATGTATTTTCAGTATCAACAGGGCTTTCTTGATGAGGAGTATTATCGCGACTCCTTGCGGGAACGCGTGCAGCGCCTGGCTCCCACCTGGGACGCGCTGAACATTGGTGCACCGCGGGAGAGTTTCGCAAAAGAAATTGATTCCCTCCTTCGCGAATAGAAAGCGGGTTTAAGCTACGTCTCTGCGCCGGGGCGCCGCTGCAGCGATAAGCACGCTGGTTTTGAGGGTCTTCAACAGGGCATTCAGATCTCGTTTGTTTCTGGCGCTGTACTTGAAACCTCTCGCGCAGGTTACACAGAAGTGTGCCAGGTGAGATACGGTATGCCC
Organism: Pseudomonadales bacterium; assembly: GCA_028277965.1. Classification (GTDB taxonomy): domain Bacteria; phylum Pseudomonadota; class Gammaproteobacteria; order Pseudomonadales; family Azotimanducaceae; genus UBA4421. The sequence continues at coordinate 4,069 of JANQFF010000483.1, read as the reverse complement.
CGATGCTTCAATCTGATTCTTGTAAGGCGTCAGCAGACGCGAGACGAGCTTCGTATGTTTCTGCTTCACAGCTTCCAGCGCTTCACGTCCTGCCTCGCTGTGACCACTCATGATGTCCTCGGGATCGTCCGAGTCCTCAATCAGTTCAAATGAGCTGACGATTGTCCGCGTGAAATAAACGTCGAGTTCTTCTTCGAGGGATCTGCACTCCTTGAGACCCTCCTCCACACGAGCGAAATTCTTCTCCGCGATGTAGTGGATTGTTGCAGCAACCAGATCGTCCTTGTTGCCAAAGAGCGCGTAGAGCGTCTGACGGGAAACACCCGCCGCCTCAGCGATGTCTGCCATCGCCGTCTTTCTTGCTCCGTGTTTTGCGAACGTACGAGTTGCCGCTTCGACGATTGTCTCTCTCGTGTCAGTCATGGTGCATCAATAGCATTAGATTTTGAGCCGTATCTTATCAGCGCATTGCGAGTTGACAACATTTACCTTTTTGTAAGATCATTACAACCTTACAAATAATGACGCTTTGTAATACGCGAAAAGGTTTAGATCAATGAATAAGTGGATCATTGCAGGGATAGCTCTTGTGGCTTTTCTGGTCGCCACGGGTCTCCTCGTACGCAAATCGGTGCGGGCTGAGATCATGATCAACGCCACACCGGACGAGGTCTGGTCGGTCATTACAGATCCCTCTGCGTACGGAGAGTGGAACCCGATCTTCGTCGAATACGAGGGCGAATTTGCTGAAGGCAAAACCCTTGAACTGCAGATGAAGATGGGTGACGGCGATCCCACACCCGTTCAGGTCGAGGTCAAAGATCTCGTCCCCGACGAATGGCTCCACCAGGGCGGCGGTTATCCACTCATCCTCACATACGATCACAACTGGTTTCTGGAACCTGTGCCAGAAGGTACGCGCGTCACCCAGTACGAATACTACACAGGCATCTATGTACTGTTCTGGGATCCAGCAGCCGCGGAACAGGCATACGAAGAGGGCAACGCAAATCTGAAAGCACGGCTTGAAACACACCAGTCAGAGAAAAAACAGGATCAACACAAATGAAATACGTCCCACTTGGCAACAGCGGTCTCTACGTATCACAACTCACCCTGGGGGCAATGACTTTTGACCGTGAAGACGGTACGTTTGGCAGGATGATTGGCGGCACGGGTCAGGATCTGGCTACGCGGATGGTCGACTGCGCAGTTGACGCCGGGATCAACATAATCGATACCGCCAATATCTATGGCATGGGTGAATCCGAGGTCATGTTGGGGAAAGCCCTCGGTGAACGACGTGGTGACCTCCTCATCGCGACCAAATTCAATAACCCCATGGGTACGGGTCCGAACTCGATGGGAACCGGGCGTCTGTCGGCTATACGCGAATGTGAGAATAGCCTGCGTCGCCTCAATACAGACTGGATCGATCTCTACCAGGTTCACAGTTTCGACCACACAACTCCACTGGAAGAAACTCTTCGAGCTCTCGATACCCTCGTGCAGCAGGGCAAGGTCCGCTACATCGGTTTATCCAACTATGCGGCCTGGCAGATCGCTAAGGCGGACGGCATATCCCAACGGCTTGGCCTGGAAAAATTCTGTTCTGTGCAGGCTTACTACTCGCTGGTGGGCCGGGAACTGGAGCGCGAGATCGTTCCTGCTGCCCTCGACCTTGGGCTCGGAATCCTGGTCTGGAGCCCCCTCGCCAGCGGTTTCCTGAGCGGTAAATATACCCGGGAAGCCGCAGCTGAAGGACGAAGGGCCACTATCAACGTTCCTCCTGTCGACGAAGAGCGAGGGTACGACATCGTGGATGTGGCCAGGGCGATTGCCGAAGACAAAAGCGCTTCTGTGGCTCAGATCTCGTTGGCATGGATGCTTCATAAACCAGGTATCACCAGCGCCATTATCGGCGCCCGCAATGAAGAGCAACTGCTCGACAATCTGGGTGCGGCGGATATCGAACTCTCGGCTGAGGAGATGGCGCGCCTGGATGAGGTGAGCAAGCTCGCACCCGAGTATCCCGGCTGGACACCGGGCCTGAGCCAGCGTGGCCAGGACATGGCCAGCAGGCTCGCTGACCTGGGCTGACACATAACATACTGTTTACAGAACCTCTTAACCTGGGAGCACGTGATGTCATTGGAGAATAAAACTGCTGTGGTTACCGGGGCAGCATCAGGAATTGGCCGTGCCTCCGCGTTGCGCCTTGCTCAGGATGGCGCCGATGTCGCCGTCATCGACCTGAACGAGACAGGCCTCGAAGAGACCAGGCAACTCATCCGGGGAACAGGCCGGTCATGTTTGGCGGTCCAGGCAGACCTCCTGGACCGGGATTCCATTTCAGCCACCTTTGAGGAGATCGCGAATAATCTCGGCCCGGTGGATATCCTTCATAACAACGCCGGTGGTCCTGCTCGCGGCAGGACGAGAAGCTTTCCAAACGCCACACTGGAGCAATGGGACGAGGTGCTGACACTGAACCTCAGGTCGGTTGCGGACTGTACCCGCGAGGTGATCGGCGGCATGAAAGAACGCCGTTACGGCAGGATCATCACTACTGCCTCTGAACAGGCCTTTCGCGGCGGCCCTGGATTCACGGATTACTCCGCCGCTAAAGCCGGGATCCTGGGGTTTACACGGTCGCTGGCGCTCGAGATAGCCCGATATAACGTCACGGTGAATGCCATCTGCCCCGGCGTCATAAAAACCGGTATCACAGACAACATGCCTGAGGAACACATCAACGCGTCCCTTGCATCGATACCGATGGGGCGCATGGGTGAACCCGAAGAGATTGCTCATGCCGTCTCATTTTTTGCAAGCCCCGGGGCAAGTTACGTGACCGGCACGTATCTTCTTGTTGCCGGCGGCCGCACTTTACACTGACCCAACCAGGGAGAGTCTTCAATGCAATACACCCGATTAGGTAGTTCCGGCCTCGATGTTTCCAGAATCTGCCTTGGCTGCATGAACTTTGGCGAGGAAACACCGGGCGCTCACGACTGGAGTCTCGGCGAAGCTGCAACCCGCCCCATCATCGAACGCGCTCTCGAGCTGGGGATCAACTTTTTCGATACAGCAAATGCCTACAGCCAGGGCACCAGCGAAGAGATCACAGGAAAGCTGCTCAGGGAACTGGCCAACCGGGACGAGGTGGTCATCGCAACCAAGGTGTACTTTCCAATGAGGAGAGGCCGCAACGCGATTGGGCTTTCGCGCAAATCCATCATGGCTGAGCTCGAGCACAGCCTGAAACGCCTGGGCACGGACTACATCGACCTCTACCAGATACATCGCTTCGATGAGAAGACGCCCGTTGAAGAAACCATGCGCGCATTTGATGATGCGATCACTTCAGGCAAGGTGCGCTACATAGGTGCGAGTTCCATGTGGGCCTGGCAATTCAGCAAGATGCAGTACATCGCTGAAGCCAACGGCTGGTCGAAGTTCATCAGCATGCAGAATCAGTACAGCCTCCTGCAGCGTGAAGAAGAGCGGGAAATGCTGCCTTTATGTGGGGATCAGAATGTTGGTGCGATACCGTACAGCCCACTGGCGCGCGGTCTTCTGACCCGGGAGTGGGACGAGTCAACACCTCGCCACGAGGTCGACCCGCTCACCGGGCGTCGCTTTGACCGTTCGCGGGATGAGGTCATTGCGCAAGCCGTGGCGAAGATCGCTGAGGAACGCGGGATACCCCGCGCACAGGTTGCCCTGGCGTGGGTCATGAAGAACCCGGCAGTCGCTGCCCCCATTATCGGTGCGAGCAAGGCGGGTCACGTGGAGGACGCAGTTGCGGCTCTTGATGTCGATCTGACTGCGGAAGAGATTGAACGCCTGGAGGCGGAATATACGCCCAGAGCCAACCTCTTCTGACGTCTCAGCCTGCTCGATGTCTAAGGCTGAAAGTTTGCACGGAGCAGCGCCCGGGCCTGTTCCGATATGCGCTCAAGGTCCGTCTCCGGATTGACGAACCACTGCATCGCAATACCGAGGATCAGCATCCCGATCAGAATCGCTGCTGCCTCCGGATCGTCCACATCCCGCATGGATCCAT
>JANQFF010000465.1 GCA_028277965.1 Pseudomonadales bacterium | reverse complement strand
CCGCGCAGCTTCTTTCAGCAGGTATTTCTCCACCCCCCCTCGAAACGTGGCTCTGTTTTTGAAATCCACGGGCACCCGAGTGAGGAACTCCACCACTTTGTGATCCAGGAAAGGTAGTCGGGCCTCAATGCTGTGCGCCATCTCCACGCGGTCACCAAGTGTGGTCAGGATGCTGTTCGCAAGGCTTGATTTGCTCGCGAGGTACAACGCCTGATTCAGCGGATCTCTGCCGGACAACTGCTCCTGGTCGAGCGCTGCCATCAACGGTTCGAACAATTCGCCAGTTTGCGTCGACTGTTCGAACTCCGGTGAACGAATACCCGCGTAGTTGCTCTCTGTCGTTCCTGTGAAGAGGAGAGCCGCCGGGATGAACCCAAACTTCGCTTTGACTGCTGACAAGCCGGGCGGCGCCTGTGTAAACGGATCTGTCTTTCCAATGAGTCTTTTTGACAGCCGAATCGCCCGCCCAATACTCGGCCCGAGCCTCCTGGAATTGTGCACCCGCATGTCAGTCATGAAGTACTCATATCCACCAAGAATTTCGTCCGCCCCTTCACCTGTAAGGACAACCTTCAATCCAGCATCCCTGACATGACGGCTAAGGAGGTATTTGGCAATGGTGTTGCTGTTTCCGAACGTACACTCGTTGTGCCAGACCGTTTCTTCAAAGTTCGGCGCGAGGTCTTCCGGTTCCACATCGATGATGTGATGCCGGACACCCAACCGTTCGGCCATCTCCCTGGCTATTGGCCCTTCATCATAGTGCCCTGTTTCGAAGGACAACGTGAAAGCGTCCAGATCGCTACCTGCACTTTGACTCATCAGGCTCAGGACCGTAGACGAATCGATCCCTCCGCTCAGGTATACACCGACCGGTACATCCGCGCGCATCCGGGTTTTGACCGCTCCCGTCAATAGTTCGAGAAACTCTTCGATGTACGCGCGTTTACCGCGTGAACGCTCCATGTTGCGACGTTCCGGATAGTTGAAATCCCAATACCGGCGTTCGCGAACACGGCCGTTACTGATTGTCAGCGAATACCCCGGCGGAACGTTTTTGATGTCTCTGAAGAGCGTATCCGTAGAATTCCGGTAACCCAGTTCGTCACTACGCACGACCGGTGCGTCCCATCGTGCAGGGACTCCCATGCCCAGAAGCGCTTTGATTTCGGAGCCCACATAGAATGCATCACCGTATCGGCTGTAGAACAGCGGCTTGATCCCAAATCGGTCCCTCGCCATGAACAGTTCCCGTGACCTCGAATCCCAGAGAACAAATCCAAACTCCCCACGGAGGTGCTCCACACAACGTTCACCGTACTTGAGATACAGGGGAATCAGGATTTCGCTGTCAGATGATGATCGGAACTGGTAACCCTCGCGGACAAACTCCTCCCGGATCTCCTCGTAATCGTAGAACTCACCGTTGACGATCGCCTGTATTGAACCGTCCGGGCTCGAGAGTGGCTGGTGTCCCCCGGACAAATCGATGATGCTGAGTCGGGCATGTCCCAGACCACAGGTCCGGTCGGGATTGACCCACACACCCGTGTCGTCGGGACCCCGGTGCTGAATCGATTTCAGAGCAGATTCAAGGGTCCCTTCCAACACAGATGGTGTGCCAGAAACGATACCCACCAGACCGCACATGCATCCAACCCATTAGCATATCGAGTATTCAACCTAAGCAGAGTGTCCGTGAAGGACAAGGGAGGCATTGTATTTATTTGTGAAATGCACCCTCTGCAGGCGTGTACACTGCGCGTCTGATTAACCGGGAGATCACACATGAAAGTAGGACTCGCTTTTGCCAGCAGCATCGGCATTGAGGGAGAGGAGACACTCGAAATCTGTCGACGGGCCGAGGCTGCTGGTTTCGAGTCGGTCTGGGGTGGTGAACACGTCATCATGCCGGATTCAATTGCTTCCAGATACCCTTACACGCCGGATGGCAAAATTCCCGCCGAGCCGGAAACCCCAATTCCGGACCCTCTGATCTGGCTCGCTTTTGCCGCAGCCGCTGCACCCACCCTGCGCCTCGGCACCTGCATTCTCATTGTGCCCCAGCGCAACCCGCTGGTCCTTGCGAAGGAACTTGCAACACTTGACCGGCTCAGCAACGGGCGGGTGGAACTGGGTCTCGGCGTCGGCTGGATGCGTGAAGAATTCGATGCGTTGGGCGTGCCATGGGAACGCCGGGGTGCACGGAACGACGAGTACATTGAGGCGATGCGGGAGCTCTGGAAGGGTCCCCACGCTGAATATCACGGGGAGTTCGTGGATTTTGAACCGGCCACCTGCAGCCCGCGTCCTGTGAATGGTTCGATACCAGTCATTGTTGGCGGGGACACCGATGCCGCCATCAATCGCGCTGTGCGCCTCGCGGATGGCTACTTCCCCGGGGAAGGTGACTTCGAACGTCTGAGCGCGTTGCTTCAGCGAGTCCGTAACGCCGCGGAGGACGCTGGCAGAGATCCGAAGGCGCTTGCCATCAACACGATGTTTGGCGCACAGATGATGGATCCGCCTGCTGGGGTCGAACAGATGTTGTCCCTCGGCGTGGACCGGATCATGGTACCGGCATTCTTCTTTGCCGGTGACGGCGGTCTGGACCGGCTGGAAGCGTTTGGGGAGACGGTGATACCGCTCGCCAACAATGGATGAAGAAATCGCGGCTGAAGCCGCTCCTGCAGAGGTAAGTAGATCTGCTTCAGCCGCGATCCAGCCGTTTAGTCGGCCGTCACAATCCTCGCATCCACCGCAATTGCCCCATCCGGGTAGACCATCATCGGGTTGAGGTCGAGTTCTTTTACCGCGGGATTGGCTTCCACAAACTTTGAAACGCTTAAGATTGCGTCCCTGATTGCTGCTTTGTCAGCAGGTGGCTGTCCGCGCACACCATCCAGAATCGCTTTACCCTTGATCTCATCGATCATCTGCTCAGCGTCTCTTTCTTCCAGCGGCACAACGCGGAACGTCACGTCTTTCAGCACCTCAACCATGATGCCGCCAAGACCAAACATGATGACCGGTCCAAACTGTGGGTCCGTCGTCATCCCCACGATAATTTCGGTCCCCGAGGGTGCCATGTGCTGTACCGCTACACCTGTGATCTCTGCATCGGGCTCCGCGTTTCTGGCGTTCGTCAGGATTTCCTCGTACGCCGCTGCGACCTGGGATTCGTCTTCGAGTCCAACCTTCACACCGCCCACATCACTCTTGTGAGTGATATCGGGTGACACGATCTTCAGCACCACCGGGTACCCGACAGAATCAGCCTGGCGTTTCGCTTCTGCCAGGTCGGTCGCAAGGACGGTCTGCGTGACCGGAACTCCCGCATCATGCAGCAGTTGTTTTGCGTCGATCTCGTTCAATAAGGCCACTTTATTCACCCTCCCCGTCAAAGATGTCCGGCAAACCCTTGCGGTACGATTTCCACTCGAGCATCTGGGCAACGGTTCGGGCGGCGCGAGCGACGCTGGTGTAGGAACCAACCCCCTCCCGGTAGCTGGTCTGGCAGAGAGCATCCATATCGAGCCCCATCATCGCAGCCATTCGTCCACCGCGCATGATGCCAATCACCGGCCTGCCCGTGTCTGCC
>JANQFF010000413.1 GCA_028277965.1 Pseudomonadales bacterium | reverse complement strand
CCCACATCATGCGTCACCATGTCGGGTATTGCTCCGACACGCGAGCCCGCGAGGGGCAGCCCCATCGACAGCATCTGCAGCGCGGTATTGGGTTGATTGTCGTAGAGTGATGGCACCACACCGACATCAGCAGCGTTGACCAGATTGGCAAAGTGCTCGGTGTTGTTGGCAACAAATCCTGTAAAGGCTACTGGCAGGTTCTCACACCGCCTCCGCAGTTCACCTATGTAATCGTCGTCGTGCAGCGGGCCCACCACCGTGACTTGCAGATTGGGAATCCGGCTGAGCAGGCCTGGCACAGCATCAATGAGCGTCCTTACCCCTTTGGCCGGTTCGAGGCGCCCGATGAAGATGATCCGGAACTGAGATTCTGGAGCCGCCAACGCCTGGCGGGCTGCTTTTTTGTCTCCTGGTTTTCTGAGATCGGGTTCAGTCCCGTTGTGTATGGAGGCGATATACAGCCTGCCGGTCAGCCCCGGGAAGAGCGTATCTATGCCTGCTTTGAGGTGCTCTCCAAGGCCGACAGTTGCGGAACTCAGGCGTATGGCGCGCAGATCGTGTTGCCCGAACCGGGCAACCGTCGCGAGACGCAGCTTACGCAAACGTCCTCTGAGCGACCGATAGCGATCAACTGCGATCCACAGATTGGGTGTGTGGCAAGTGAAGATCAGTGGAACCCCACAACCGCTGAGCGCAATCGCTAACTCCGCATCATGGACATGCATGACATCAAATCTCTCGGGAAGTCGATTCGCTGCTACAAACTTGACAATGGCGTCGTTAACTGGGCCAAGAGCGGCGTGAAAAGACCGGTAGTCTGTTTCGGACCGGAGTGTGTCTACTGGCGTAGTCGCCACCTCGAGTAATTCGACGTCTCTGGGAAATCGGGGTCGGTCAGAATGGCTTGCGGTATCAAGAATTGATACGGAATGACCCAGCTGCTGTGTAGCGTCAGCAAGCTGGCACACGTCGTTGGCAATTGGTCCCATATAAGCAGCCCCGACCAGACTCGATCGAGCCACCTGTAAAATGCGCATGTCATCACTTGATGGTGGTCAGCATCCAGTATAGGGCCACCGGCAATCAAAGCGTCATTGAGGTGATGACTGTACTAGAGATCGTGCGCCGTCATCTTGCGCAACTCGGCATCCCGGTAACCCTTTTTCACACCGAACAGGGATACGCTGAACGCGATTGATAGCGCGATGCCACCCTTGAAAAGAGTCGAAACGACGTGCGAGGGCTGGCCCGTAGAATAAGCGATGGCCGCAAGGGTGAGCAGAACAAATCCAATACCTGCCAGAGTCATCCAGACCGACATGACAAATGGTCGGTAAACACCCTTTGAGATGAAAGGTGCAAGAAGCGCAACAAGTGCAGACAGCGCAACCAACGTGACATACCTGGCCTGTTCAACTTCAAACCATGCTTCAATCATGACGCCTCTCCTGCCGTTTCCCGATGTAGTTCCAAAAGTTCTTTTCCGACGGATGGCTCGAGCACCCGCTCTGCGACCAGCGTCCTGACCCGTGATTCGAACGGAGTATCGTCCGCATTCGCATCCAGCAGTTTCACACGATCGATGATCCGATTGAGGCGCTGACGGATGGTTGGATACGAAACATCGTACTCTGCTGCAAGCTGCTTCAGGGAGCCTGAGGCGAGGACCAGCTGTTTCACGAATTGAAGGTCAGCTTCTTCCAGACGTTGTATCCAGACAGGTACTGAACCTTGTTTACTAATGTTCATGGAGAGCTAAAATAATTGTTTAATATTATTAAGTCAACTTTTCGTTTTATTAATAGCAGGGCCTTTTTTTCAACTTACGTAGATGTATGTATTGATTAGCTGCGAGATATGAATACGCTCTTGCACGTACTTGTATTTTTGCGTAACACTTTTAGCTAAATCACCTCTTTATCCAAAAAGGGACCCGTATGAGCACACCATTGCGTAAAGAATTCTCCAATCTCGGTTTCGATCCGGACGAACTGCGAGCCAAATACAAAGCCGAGCGAGACAAACGTCTGAGACCCGACGGCAACCAGCAGTATGTGCAGGTGACAGGTGCTTTTGAGCATCTGACTGACGACCCTTACGCGGCTGAAGAAGCGGACCGTGACCCCATTTCGAAGGAAGTTGAAGTTGTCATTGTTGGCGGTGGCTTCGGCGGCCTGATGGCAGGCGGGCGATTCCGCGAAGCAGGTATCGACGATCTCATGATCATCGAAGGTGGCAGCGACTTTGGCGGCACCTGGTACTGGAACCGCTACCCGGGTGCCCAATGTGACATCGAGTCGTACTGTTATCTTCCTCTGCTCGAGGAGCTCGACTACATGCCGATCGAGAAGTACTCATACGCTCCGGAGATCTACGAGCACTCCCAGCGCATCGCTGAGCACTTCGATCTCTATAACGCTGCGTGTTTTCAGACCCGCGTAACCGACATCACGTGGGACGAAGCATCTGCCCGCTGGCACGTGAGCACCAACCTGGAGGACGACATTCGGGCGCGTTTTGTCATCATGGCAACAGGACCGCTCAACCGGCCCAAACTGCCAGCAGTACCCGGCCTCGAAACATTCAAAGGCCATACTTTCCATACCGCCCGCTGGGACTACGACTACACGGGCGGTGATACCACTGGCAATCTGGACAAACTCGCGGATAAAAAGGTCGCGATCATCGGTACAGGTGCCACCGCCATTCAGTGTATTCCCTTCCTGGGGGAATCTGCCGGTCATTTGTACGTCTTGCAGCGCACGCCCTCTTCCGTGGATGTGCGTGGCAACTCTCCGACAGACCCGGAATGGGTGAAGACACTGGAGCCTGGCTGGCAGGGTGAGCGGCGCGACAATTTCTGCGACTTGGTCATCGGGCGGCCCGTCAAAGAAGACCTGGTCGCTGACGGCTGGACAGCCATCTTCCGGGAGCTCGCCAGCATGATGCCGAAAAAGGGTGACGCGCAGATTTCCGCGGAAGAAGCCTCAGAGCTTGCGGAAATTGCCGACTTCAAGAAGATGAATGGGATCAGATCCCGGGTGGAAGACACCGTAGGCGATCACGATACCGCTGAGGTCCTGAAACCCTGGTACCGACAATTCTGCAAACGCCCCACGTTCAACGACGAATACCTGCCGACATTCAACCGGGACAACGTCACGCTGATCGACACCAGTGAATCCAAGGGTGTGGAACGCATCACTGAGAAGGGATTTATCTCTCATGGCGTCGAGTACGAAGTGGACTGCATCATCTTCTCTACCGGATTCGAAGTTGGGACGTCTTACACCCAGAGGTCCGGCTTCGAAGTGCATGGAAAGAACGGACTCAAGCTCACCGATTATTGGGCGGATGGGTTAAGGACGTTACATGGTCATTCCGCTAACGGGTTTCCTAACTGTTTCCAGATTGGTCTCGGTCAGAACGGCCTGTCCGTCAACATCACCGCTATGCTGGACGATCAGGCTCAGCACATTGCTTACATCATCAATGAGGTGAAAAAACGCGGTGCAGCTTATGTGATGCCATCAGAGGAAGGTGAAGCCAACTGGGTGAACACAATACGCGGCCTTGCTGTGCTGAACCGCGAGTTTTTTGAAGCCTGCACCCCTGGCTACTACAACAATGAAGGCAAATTTGGTGAGGCAGGTGGTTTGAACACCGAGGCATATGGCCCCGGCATCAACGCATTCAATGCGCTTCTGGCTGAGTGGCGCGAGAAAGGTGATCTAGAGGGGCTCGAACTCGGGTAGCAAACCCGGCTATCGAACGTTCTAGAGTCCCCGAGTTAGCGGTCAGCAGCAGCCAACCGCTAACGATCAATCTCACGATTTACAGGTCACCGAACCTGTAGGTGAACGATCCGTACCAGGTACGAGGCCGAACCGGCTGTCCAAACGCCAGACCAAATGTGGCAAACGGTGTAGCGGATTGGTAGTACTCCTCGTCGGTAGCGTTGCGCATCCCGACACCCACTTCCCATTTGTCGTCGCCTGATATGTACTTGGCGCTGAGATTCAGGTTCTTGTAATCCTCCATAAGTGTCTCAGCGATGTTTTCAGCGCGACTGTAGTAATCGTCTTTGGCAACGTAATCCGCGCGAAACGCCAGCCGTGCGCCCTGATCCAGCGGCACCTCGTACTTCACCATCGCGGAGAGCGTCCAGTCCGGCGTGTTCGGCAGATCATTACTCTTGCCGATCACCACCAGGTTGGAAATGAGTGTACCTTTCAGCGAATCGATTTCGTCATCAAGCAGGCCCACGTTCAACGCGACGCTCAGCCTTTCAGTGAGCACAGCCGACATCTCCAGCTCCAATCCGGAAATTGTTGCATCACCGAGGTTTGCCTTTGTAGATGCGGTCGTCACAGCATCGCTGGATGCGTTGATCTGCATATCCTCGTAGTCCATCAGGAAAGCAGATGCGTTCAGACGCATGCGTCCGTCCAGGAGCGTGGATTTCATACCAATTTCATAGTTTTTGACGTATTCCGGATCATAGTTCGGCAACGGTACCGGCACAGCACCAGTGAAACGTGCCGCGTAGCTGCCATCCCTGTAGCCTTCCGAATAGGTGGCATACAGCATCGTGTCGTCGCTGACATTCCACGAGAGAGATACCAGAGGTGTGGTTTCCTCGGTGGAAAGCTTGCCGAACTGCTCGGACAACGGTCCAACGCGACGGAGCGTATCCAGGTCGAAGTTCTTGTCACTTTCAGTGTAACGGGCACCTACCGTCAGTGTCAGATCATCCGTCAGATCAAAGTTCACCTGACCGAAGATTGCCTGGCTGTCATTGTCGATGTAACGATCAATGTACTGGAAGAAGAAGTCCGGCGGTCCCGAAAGCGGCGGCGCAAACGAGATCTGGTTGAAAATCGATTCAACCCCTTCCTCTTCAAAGTAGTAGAGCCCGAATACGTAGTTCATGCGCCCTTCCATGGCTTCACCACTCAACTGGATCTCTTGTGAGAACTGATCCTGCGTGTATTCGTCGTGGTTATTGGCGAACAGTATCTGCGGCGCAAAATCCAGGTCGTTGAACAGCGATATGTCGAATTCCCGATACGAGGTGATCGACTTGAGTTCCACTGCACCCAACTGCCACGTGGCTGTCAGGTTACCGCCCATGACTTCAACACTCTGCTCCGGCGAAATCTGATTACCCTGGTTATCCCGGAACACTGCATTGGTTTTGTAGGGGTCGCCTGTATTCCACACCGGTCCATAACAGGCGGGGTTGGCTGCCTGGCCCGCACCCGTGGTGCAGGAGGCAGGATCTCCGCTGTAGATGGCGTTGTAAAAATGGGCAAATGGTTGGGCTGGCAAGCCCAGCGTGATGGTCTGGCCGTTGTACGTTCCAATCCCACCGATAGATGACAACGCGCCGGGATGTTCTTCGGCGTCCGAGTAGTCCGCCGAGAAATCCAGACTGAAGGTATCAGAGAGATCCGCAGTCAGACGGAATCGAGCACCCCAGATGTCATCGTTGCCGAGATCGAGGCCGCTATGTTGTACGGCTTTTACATACCCGTCCCGTTCATGCGTGAACGGG
>JANQFF010000367.1 GCA_028277965.1 Pseudomonadales bacterium | reverse complement strand
ATGGATCGTCGAACTGTATGTCCGGATCTTCGAGGCACGTCTTCCATGCGGCAATCACTTTGCAGGCGATCGGTGAATCAAGACCGTGTGCCTTTCTTGCTGCCAGCGTCGGCAGAATCCGCTGGACAAGTTTCTTTGAGCCGTCCGTGGCCACCTGCTGTGTCCTGTAAGGAACCGCTGAGTTTTCGAAGCGTTTCAGAACGCTCTCTTTATATCCGTGGATGTCGAAACGCGGCGGTGGCTCGAGGACAGGAATGACCTCACGTTCGAGGAGCGCCTCGACTTCACGCCTGATGGACTGGTCCTTCACAGCCTCATGAATGTAGGTATAACCCTGCAGGAGGCCAAAGTACGCAAGCGCGCTGTGGCTTGCGTTAAGCACCCTGAGCTTTGTGTGTTCGTACGGTTCAACGGAAGCGACATATTCCGCACCGACGCTGTCCCAGGCAGGGCGATCACCGGCGAAATGATCTTCGATGACCCACTGTGAGAAGGGTTCTGCAACGACAAGTGTCGGGTCTTCGTAGCCCAGAACCGAATATGCGGCTTTGATATCCGCATCGGTAGTCATTGGGACAATGCGATCCACCATTGAGCATGGGAAAGTAACGTGATCGTTCATCCAGCCCGTTAATTGGGGATTTGCTGCTTCGGCGAAATCTGTCAGTACCTTCTCGATCACCTTGCCGTTGGCGCTGAGGTTGTCACAGCTGAGCACAGTGAGCTTCTCGTTGTGACGTACCATGCGCCGAGCGAGACCCGCGGCGAGGATACCCGCGGCGGTGATTGGTTCATGGGGATGCTCGATGTCGTGCTTCACGTCGGTGAGGGAAAGGTCGAGATCGCCCGCGCTTGTCGCGCAATAACCTTTCTCCGTAATGGTGAGGGTGATCACCCGTATCTCTGGATCGGCGATCGTGTCGATCAGACGATCGCGCTCTGTCGACGCTGTGATGACATCCAGCACACTGGCGACAGTTCGATAACTCTTCTCATACTGTGACCGGGTCTCCACTGTGTAGAGATAACCCCGGGCTTTGAGTTGTTCTGCCAGGCGGGTGGACCGAAGGCTCGATCCGACAATGCCCCAGCGCGGATCCTCTTTCAGAAGCGAGTCGGTGTACACAGCCTGATGGGCACGGTGAAAGGCGCCTGTGCCGACGTGAAGAATACCTGGCGTCAGTAGGGACCGGTCGTACGTTGGCTGACTAGATTCGATAGGCATCTTTGGCGAGGTCGTATGCCAGCAGCCGGGCCAACTCATATGCCTCGTCTTCCCTCAGTGTGTGTTCGACGACGAGTTCCGCAAGGAATCCTGCATCTATGCGTCGTGCCAGGTCATGCCGAGCGGGTATGGACAGGAAAGCGCGGGTATCGTCGTTGAACCCAACCGTGTTGTAGAACCCGGCTGTCTCGGTGACCTGGCGCCGGAACCGTCGCATGCCGTCCGGGCTGTCGTGAAACCACCAGGCAGGTCCTAATTTCAGGGCCGGGTAGTGGCCAGCCAGGGGCGCCAGCTCCCGGGAGTAAACCGTTTCATCGAGCGTAAACAGGATAATCGTGAGATCAGCGTTGTTGCCGTAGCGTCCGAGGAGAGGTTTGAGGGCGTCCACATAGTTGGTCGTCTGAGGAATGTCAGCGCCCCGGTCGCGACCGTAGCGGTCAAAGAGAGGCTGATTGTGATTGCGGTGCGATCCCGGATGGATCTGCATGACCATTCCGTCGTCAGCGCTCATCCCTGCCATCTCGGTGAGCATGTGGGCCCGGAAGAGCTCCGCTTCCGGAGCGTTGATGGCGCCGGTTCTCGCAGCGTCGTAGAGCTTCTCGACGTCAGCGCGATCAAGCCACGCTGTGCGGGCGGTTGGATGGCCGTGGTCGGTGGCCGTAGCACCATGTTCGCGAAAGAATGCCCGCCGGTTTTCGAGAGCTCGGAGATACCCGGCGAACGTTGATGTATCTTCGTTTGTGAGACGGCCAAGCTCGGTCAGATTCTCGGCAAATCCCTCGAATTCCGGGTCGAGAACGGGGTCAGGCCGGAAAGTGGTGACAATGCGGCGGTTCGTTTCTTTGGGCCAGCTATCGTTTTTCAGCGCGCCGTGGTGGGGGAGTGTATCGAGCGGGGACTCCGTCGTGGCCAGAAATTCGATATTGAACCGTTCAAACAGCGCCCGCGGCCGGAACTCAGGGGTTTTGAGCGCGCTGTCTATAACGCCGTAGTAGTGATCTGCTGTGCCGGATGTCAGGGGCTCGTCGATCTCGAATACTTCAGCAAACACATGATCCAGCCAGACCCGGGTTGGGGTGCCTCGAAAGAGATGATAGTTGTCAGCGAAGAGCTGCCAGACCGCTTCCGGGGGCGGGTTGTCGGTGGAGCCGTCTGCGCGTGGGATCCCAAGGTCATCGAGCGACAAACCCTGACTGTAGAGCATGCGGAAAACATAGTGATCCGGGGTGATCAGAAGGTCAGCGGGGTTCGTGAAGGACTCGTTCTGAGCGAACCAGGCAGGATCCGTATGGCCGTGAGGGCTGATGATTGGCAGGCTCACGGTCGTCCTGTAAATCTCCCGTGAAAGCGCAAGTGTCCGGGACTCGCTGGGGAAGAGACGGTCAGGGTGGATGAGAGATGAGGTCATGAGCCGTTGCGCAGTGACTCGAGCGTGTGGATGACACCGCGAAGTTCAGCCAATCCACGCATCCTTCCGGCGTATGAATAACCGGGGCGAACCCGGGGATCGTCGCGCTCGTCCCCCATCGTGTGCCCGTGGTCCGGCCGCATCGGGATCTGTTTGAAGTGACTGCCTGCGCGTTCGCGCGCTGCTTCTTCATCCAGCAGGGCGTTGATGATGCCAACGATATCGTTGTCACCATCCAGATGTTCAGACTCGTAGAAGGAACCGTCTGGTTCACGCTTGATGTTGCGAAGGTGCACAAACTGCACTGCATCACCGAACTCTTTCACCATAGCGACGAGGTCATTGTCGGATCTCGCGCCATAGGAACCCGCGCACATTGTGAGGCCGTTGCTCGGGCTGGGTGCACCGGCGAGAAGCGCACGGGCGTCGTCAGCGGTCGATACGACCCTTGGGAGGCCAAATAGTGAAAAGGGAGGGTCATCCGGATGGATGGCGAGGACCACACCGCTTTCTTCGGCAACAGGCACGATGGCTCTCAAAAAATCGATGAGGTTTGCACGCATGCCGTCGGTTCCGATGTCACGAAACCGTTCGATGGCAGCTGCAATGCTCTCCCGGTTATAAGAGCCCTCGCCTCCGGGCAGGCCGGCAATGATGTTCTTCTCGAGAATCTCTCTCTCATCGGCCGACATCGCTTTGAAACGTTCAGTTGCCTTGGTCAGGAGTTCCGGACTGTAGTCTTCCGCTGCCCCCTCACGTTCGAGAACATGGACGTCATAGGCAACAAAATCGGTCATCTCAAAACGCAGGGCGTGCGCGCTGTTTGGCATCGCATATCTGAGGTTTGTCCGGGTCCAGTCGACAACCGGCATGAAGTTGTAACAGACGCGGCAAACCCCTGCCGTGCCGAGATTTCTCAGGGACGTCTGGTAGTTGTCGATCAGACGCTCGTAGTCGTCCGCACGGAGTTTGATGTCCTGGTGCACAGGCACACTTTCCACCACGCTCCATTCGAGACCGGCGTTTTCGATCAGCGCCTGCCGTTTTCGAATGTCTTCGAGCGGCCACACTTCACCGGTCGGGACATGGTCGAGTGCCGTAACAATGCCGGTTGCACCGGCCTGTCTGATCTGATCGAGCGTGACCGTGTCGTCCGGGCCAAACCAGCGCCAGGTTTCCTGCATGTGCCCTCCTAACAGTGAATGTCAATGGTAAACTGGTCAGGCCAATTTGCCAATTCCAGGATTTTATCCTGAGCCTCTACGTGGGGCCTCATATGGCATTTTCCCGTATTCCCCTGTAGGAGTAGAGTATAAACGGCAGTACAACGACGGAGGGTTCATGTTCAAGTGCCTGATGTTTCTTGCCGGGCTTGTGGTCTCGTCGTCTACCCTGGCATACGAGCAGAAACTGGGTGAGCTTGAATCGGAGCTTGTCCCTGCAGCGGTGGCTTACGCGGTCATAGCGCCGAACGGCTACCAGCAGATGAAAGATCTGCCCCTTGTACTGAATCTCCACGGCGGGGGTGGCTCGCGGGACGTGTTACTTCGCCAGGCGGACATATGGGATCGCCTGTGGGAAGACGGGATCATCCCGCCTGCAGTTGTGGCGATGGCGTCTGTAACGCCACGCGGTTTTTACATGAATTTCCGTGATGGCTCCGAGCGGTGGGAAGACTTCCTCATTGGCCCCTTTATCACTCACCTGCGGGAGACATTGCCTGTCACCGGGGACCCGAAACGCACCTTCCTGACGGGAATTTCCATGGGCGGGATGGGTTCGTTGCGAATAGCGTTTAAATATCCTGATCGATTTGGAGCAGTGGCTGCTCTCGAACCGGGTATTGAACCCATCCTCGCCTTTGATGAGATGCGCCCGAAACACCGGTTCTGGCGCAGCGATGAGCTCATGGAACGTGCCTATGGAAAGCCGGTGGACCATGTTTACTGGGCGGCCAACAACCCGGCCAGTATTGCGGCGACAGCCCCGGAGCGCCTTAAGAGATCTGGCTTGCAAATCTATATCGAGGCAGGTGACGAGGATCAGTTCTGGTTGTATGAGGGTGCTGAGTTCCTCCATCAGGTTCTGTGGAACGAGCGGATCAGACACGAGTATCACCTGATACGCGGGGCTGACCATGTCGGCGCATCGATGGGTGAGCGTATTGAAGAAGGGGTACGGTTCCTGTTCCGCAGTTACAAACCATGGCCGGTCACACCGCGTATGAAGGCTGTGGACAGAATGCTCGACCCTTTGAAAGCGCGGATAGGCGGGGTGGATCATTACCGGGAGTCGGGGCAATGAACCGGAGACGGTTACTTGCGGCGTTGCCATTCGCGCCAGTGCCGATGAACGCGCTGGCGCTTGACGAAAACTACGCTGAATCCGTTGCCATGACAGCGTATGCAATGAACACCCAGACGTCATTTGATGTCCGGATTGCACGCTTCCCCAGTCAGAACCGGGGTTCACTCTGGGTTTATGTATTTGCGGATCGCAGGCACGCAAGTCTCGCGGATGACAATGTCAGATTGCTCGACCAGCAGGTTGTTGACGTGTCCCAGCCTGATGCGAGGTTTTCAGTGGAAGGAGCAACACTGCGCGGTTTTGAAAGGGATACGGAAAACATGAGAGGTCACCTGAGCGTTCGGGCCCGGGCGCGTGGAGGACCGCACCCTGTCCCGGGGAGAGGGGGCGTTCCTGTGTCCGTACGGGCCGACTTTACGGCGAGCCACGCACCGGTGATGGTTCGTCCCGGGCGCATAGAGGTGATGGGCAGCGTTGCAGCAAGCATCTCAATTGACGGCAACGTCCGGACACTGACAATGCCAGGCAAGTGGCACGAGCAGACAGGAGTACGTCTCGCATTTGCGCCTGCGTTTACGTATCTTTTCGTTCAAGGTCCGGGAAGGGGAATCATGACTACCCGTCATGCGCGGGGTGCATGGGGTTATGTCTTCCGCAATGACAGCGTGGTGAAGGTGGTGGCAGCGGAAATCGATCCCTACGGAAGCCGGGAACGAATAATCGAGGTGGTGCTCGAGGATGGAGAGCGGATCAGGGGGACAGCCCGGGTCGTCCGGGAGGTGAGTGTTCCGATCGAAGGGCAGAGACGTCCGGGGGCTACGGTCCGTGTGGAAAGTGACATTGGACGCATGGTGGGTGTGTTGAACGACTGGCAGCCGGAGTAGATCGGTCAGACGAACGTGATGTCGATTGTGCCATGCGGGCCATAGTCCGCGCGGATGTGTGTTCCCGCCGCCACAGGTACAGGGCGGGTAAACGAACCTGACAGCACAAAGTGGCCCGGTTCCAGACCAATGCCGTGAGGCGCAAATCGTTTGCATACCCACCGGATACCGTGACCTGGATGCTCCATTACGGCGCCCCCCAGACCTGATTCTTCGACCACACCGTCAACGTAAAGGAGAGCGCCCGCGAAACGCAGGTCAACATCTTCAGGGTCAATACGTACATCACCAGGAATGTACCCGGCGTTGGCCGCGTTATCGGCGATAGTGTCGTACACATTCCGGGTGTAGCCTGTATCGGGGTCGGTTCGCACGCTGCGCGCGGAGATGAGCTCGAGCGCGGGCACAACGTAGTCGGTCGCATCGATCACCTGCTCGAGGGTGACGTCCTCACCCATCAATGGGCGTTTCATCACAAAGGCAAACTCGGCTTCTATCCGGGGATCGAGAAAATCATCTGCGCCAATCTCAGAGCCATTGGCGAACGCCATGTCATCAAGCAGTACACCGTAGTCCGGTGTATCGATATTCATTGCCTGCTGCATTGCCCGCGATGTGAGACCAATTTTGTAACCGGATACGTGAGCCCCACGCTCGAGTTTGAGGGCAACCCATGATGCCTGGATCGCGTAGGCGTCCTCCATATCCATATCCCGCAGAGTCAGCGTCAGGGGTTTGGTCTGAACACGACTCGTTTCAGCGGCGTCCAGCGCAAGTGCAGCTTCGCGAATCTCTTTTTCAGTGAGCACGGGCTTCTCCTTTTCCATCTGTCTTTATTGAGACGGTGAGTTCGTCCAGAAGGTTGTAGAGCTGGGTGAGTTTCTGCGAACCGAATTGACGCTCGATGAGTTGATAAAGAGCTTCCGAGTGGGGGCTTACATCGGTGAACTTCTGCTGGCCCTCAGTGGTGAGAGAGATCAATGACCGACGCTGGTCGTTGGATGCTGCGCGCCGTGATATCAGCCCCTGATTATCGAGGGTCTGCAGAATGCGGGTGAGGCTGGGTGCGAGGAGGTAAGTCCTTGCGGCAAGGTCACCGGCATCCAGGGACCCTTCTGCTGCCAGAACACGAATGACGCGCCATTGCTGTTCAGTCAGATCATGGGAGCGCAGCATCGGCCGAAACCGGGACATGGCCGCCTCGCGCGCTTTGAGGAGCTGCAGAGGAAGGCTCTGCTGTATGGGTCTGAGTTCTGACATTTGCTTATCCGGATTGATCTGGTTATTCTAACCCAACTATTTAACATGTTAAATTAAAAATGAGTGATCTGGAACAGAATCTGGCAGATGTTGGCGGGACAATCGAACGGTTCAGGGGGGCGACGCTCGGTCATGTGATTGACGGCGAGCGTACGCCCGGTTCGTCGGGCGAGACTTTTCAGAATTACACGCCAATCGATAACTCGGACCTGGGTGCTGTGGCTTCCGGGAATGCTGAGGACATCGACGCTGCATGTCGTGCTGCTGAAGCTGCCTTCCCTGCCTGGGCGTCAATGGCAGGAGACGAGCGCAGGACGCTTTTACACAGCATTGCCGATGCAATTGAGGCTAACGCACGGGAAATTGCACTCATCGAAAGCTACGACACGGGTCAGGCGCTCAGGTTCATGAGCAAGGCAGCCATACGTGGAGCTGAGAATTTCCGCTTCTTTGCGGATATGGCGCCGAACGCAAGAGACGGCCTGTCGCTGCCAGCAGCTGATCACCTCAACTACAGCCTGCGTCAGCCGATTGGGCCGGTAGGTGTCATCACACCCTGGAATACACCGTTCATGCTTTCTACCTGGAAAATCGCCCCTGCTCTGGCTGCCGGGTGCACAGTAGTCCACAAACCCGCGGAGTGGTCCCCGTGCTCAGCTTCGTTGCTCGTCGACATCATGCACGAGGCTGGTTTGCCCGCGGGGGTGATGAACACTGTGAACGGCCTTGGTGAGACAGCGGGAAAAGCGTTGACCGAACATCCCGCGATCAAAGCGGTAGCTTTTGTAGGTGAGTCGGTCACGGGCAGCCACATCATGAAGCAGGGCGCGGATACGCTGAAACGTGTGCACTTCGAGCTTGGCGGCAAAAACCCGGTCATTGTCTTTGCCGATGCTGATCTCGAACGTGCTCTCGATGCAGTGGTGTTCATGATCTACAGCCTGAACGGTGAACGCTGCACTTCATCCAGCCGTCTGCTTATCGAAGCATCCATACAGGATGAGTTCATTGAGCGGGTCACTGAACGTGTCCGGCATCTTGTAGTAGGGCACCCACTCGACCCGGCTACTGAGGTCGGTCCGCTCATTCATCGCAGGCACTACGACAAGGTCTGCAGCTATTTTGAGACTGCCAGGCAGGAAGGAGCGACAATTGCTGTTGGTGGTGAACCGCAGCCGCTTAATGGCGCCGGTAATTTTGTTGCACCAACGCTTTTCACAGGCGCACGGAATGATATGAAGATTGCCCAGGAAGAGATTTTTGGCCCGGTACTCACAGCCATACCGTTTGCTGACGAGGCGGAAGCGCTCGCGCTTGCAAACGACGTCAAGTATGGACTCGCAGGTTATGTATGGACGTCTGACACCGGGCGGAGTATACGAATGGCAAGAGACCTGGATGTGGGGATGGTGTGGGTGAACTCGGAAAACAACCGCCATCTGCCTTCCCCATTCGGCGGCATGAAATCGAGCGGTATCGGTCGTGACGGCGGCGACTACAGTTTCGATTTCTATATGGAAACCAAGAATGTGTGTATCGCGGCGGATACCCATTCGGTACCGAAAATAGGAAAAGGGACGTGAGCCTCTACTATCTTCAGAAGTTTCTCTACAACCTCAACCGGGATGATCGTGTTAAAGCCCAGTACCACGAAAACCTCGATGAGTTGCTGGACCAGTACGATCTCAGCGATGAGGAACGTCAGGCGCTGATCGACGGTGACATTGGGCTTCTGTATGTACTGGGAGTCAATGGTCAGATCCTGATGCACTACGCAGCCCTGCTTGGAATCGAGTGGTTCGATTACCTGCAACTCATGCGAGACGGTATTGCCCAACACGGACCCGTCCGCGCAGGTGTTTATACAATGACCGGTGGCGGCAAGGCATTCACGCAAGAAGACTCGAAACAGAAGGATACGGCCAAATGACATTGGTTTACGCAGGCGTTGTCAGCCATGGACCCGGTATCACAGGCAGGGCACACCTGGTTGAAAACACACAAGAACGGGACCGGCTCTACGCAGCACTGGATAAACAGCGGCAGGAAATCGAGGACAGCGGGGCCGAGGTACTGGTTGTTGTTGCCGCTGAGCACTTCGCCAACTTCTTCATGGATAACATGCCGGCGTTCTGTATCGGGATTGGTGAAAAACACGAAGGGCCCATTGAAGACCCGGATTGGCTCGGCATCCCTAAAACCGTCATCAAAGGCGCACCGGATCTCGCGCTCGAGATGACCAAAGAAATCATGCAGACGGTGGATGTGGCTTTTGCCGAGGAGTGGAAATGTGATCACGGCATCATGGTGCCACTGCACTTTTTGAATCCGGATGGGCGCATGCGTGTCATCCCGGTCAATATCAATTGCCAGGGACCTCCGTTGACTCCCTTGTCAAGAGCCTGGGCTTTTGGCGAAGCGCTGCGGCGAGCATGTGATCTGTCTGAAGAAAAAGTCGCATTGATAGGTACCGGTGGGATATCTCACTGGCCAGCCACCCCGGATTCCGGAAAAATCAACGAAGCCTGGGACCGGGAATTTCTTGAGCGGCTGATGCGCCAGGACCGTGATGCTTTGCTCTCCTACACCGATGAGGAAACCTATGCGGACGGTGGCCAGGGTGGATTTGAGATTCGAACTTATATCGCCGCTGCTGCCGCGGCGCGGGGCAGGGGCGACCTTCAGTTCTACACAGCACAATTGCCGATTTTTGCCGTGGGGTGTACGGTCGCAAGATTCGCGCTTGAGGAGACTGCCTGATGGAGCTCAAAGATTCGAAACTGTGGCGTACGCAGGCCTATATCGACGGTGCCTGGATCGATGCGGACGATGGAGCGACCAATCAGGTCGTGAATCCCGCTAACGGTGAGGCGATCGCCGAAATAGCCAGGTGCGGTACAGGCGAGACACGGCGGGCCATAGAAGCTGCTGCACGTGCACAGAAAGACTGGCGCAGCCGGCCAGCCAAAGAGCGGAGCGCATATGTGCGCAGACTCTTCGACCTCATGATGGAGCATCAGGATGACCTTGCTTACATCATGACTGTTGAGCAGGGTAAACCGCTGGCGGAGTCCAGAGGAGAAGTTGTCTACGGTGCCAACTTTCTCGAGTGGTTTGCCGAAGAAGCCAAGCGTATCTACGGTGACACGATCCCCGGCCCGGCAAGCGATCGTCGTATTGTCGTCGTAAAAGAACCCGTGGGTGTGGTGGGATGTATCACACCGTGGAACTTTCCGAATGCCATGCTGACGCGAAAGATCGCACCGGCACTCGCGACGGGTTGTACGGTTGTATGTAAACCCGCTAATGCGACACCGTTGTCCGCTTTTGCCATTGCGGAACTTGCAGACCGTGCTGGTATCCCTCCAGGTGTGGTGAACGTGCTGGCAGGTAACACCGCGGAGATTGGGGCTGAAATTACGGGGAATCCGCTTGTTCGTAAGCTCACCTTCACGGGCAGTACAGAGGTTGGCAAGTCTCTCATTCGCGATTGCGCGGGGACGGTCAAACGCACGTCGATGGAACTCGGTGGAAATGCCCCGTTTATGGTGTTTGATGACGCGGACGTGGACGCCGCTGTCGTTGGTGCCATGGCTTCGAAGTACCGAAACGCCGGTCAGACCTGTGTCTGTGCCAACCGGATGCTCGTCCAGGCGGGTGTGTACAACGAATTTGCAGAAAAACTTGCGGACACGGTTCGTGAGCTTGCGATGGGCAACGGTCTCGACGATGGCGTCACCATTGGACCGCTGATCGATCAGGGTGCAGCGGATACTGTCAAAGATATGATCGACGATGCGCGGACAAGAGGAGCCACGGTGGTTGTAGGCGGTGACGACGGTGGGCTCGGCGGCAGTTTTGTGGCGCCGACTGTCCTGACGGAAGTGTCAGACGAGATGCGGGTCTTCAAAGAAGAGATTTTTGGCCCGGTTGCGCCACTCGTGCGCTTCGAGACGGAAGAGGAGGGTATTCGCCTTGCCAACCAGACTGAGTTTGGTCTGGCAGCATACTTCTACGCCCGGGATGTCGGGCGGATCTGGCGCGTCGCGGAGGGCCTGGAGTACGGGATCGTCGGGATCAACGAAGGCATCGTCTCCAATGAGATGGCGCCGTTCGGCGGGATGAAAGAATCCGGCAGCGGTCGTGAAGGCTCGAAGTACGGCTGTGACGAGTACCTCGAGATCAAATACCTCTGTATGGGGGGCCTCGATACCTGATCGATAGCGTCCAGAGCGGCTCAGTCTTGCTACCTCTGTAGGAGCGGCTTTAGCCGCGATTCTTCGACAGCGTTCATGTCACATTGATGGTCGGATCGACCACCACCTCCTCCATCACAAAATAGGTGTGGGTCTGGGCAACGTGGGGAAGCGTCGATAACCGTTCACCCAGGAATTCACGGTATGCCGCCATATCCGATGTCCGGACTTTGAGAAGGTAGTCGAACCCTCCGCCAACCATGTGACACTCAGCGACCTCATGAAGCAGACGCACCTGGCGAGCGAAAGCGTCAAAGACTTCGGTGCTTGTCTGGTCGAGATCAACGGTTACGAATGCCACAAATGCCTGGTTCAGTCGTTCTGCGTCGATCAGGGCCATGTAGCCTGTTATGTAGCCGTCTTTCTCGAGACGACGCACGCGTTCGAGACACGGCGTTGGGCTCAGGTTGATATCGCGAGCAAGGTCGACGTTGGATATACGACCCTCGCGTTGCAGCACAGAAAGGATTTTGCGGTCGGTGCCGTCGAGACTCTTCATCATAGAACAGTATAAATAACTGTAGATAGCGCTTATTGATAGAGTTTATATCGGAAAAACTCGCTATTTAGAAGCATATATCGCTATTTAGCGTAGAGAATATCCGCACGTTCATCAGGGCAAACCGATGATGGATCAGACATTGAGCACGATGACCGCGCGGCTGAGGTGTAACAAGTTCCGTAGTGAAGCAGACCTCGTTGCAGAACTCGTGAATACTCCGCTTGACGTTTCGTTGGATGCTATCGCGGCGGGTGCCGCAGATCTCGTGGAAAGGGCACGTGCGTGTGCGCGCGAAAGATCGATGATGGAGCGTTTTCAGTCTGAGTTTTCGCTCTCCTCTTCTGAAGGGCTTGCATTGATGCGGCTGGCGGAAAGCCTGCTCAGGACGAACGACGTTGAGACCGCTGATGCCCTCCTGGCCGACCAGCTCGGGGCAGCTGACTGGCATGAACCCGGGTGGAGTGGAGACATCAGTATAGAGGCGGTGCGGCAGGCGCTGGCAATCTGTCAGGGTGTGACGAGCGGAGATCACGCCTTTCTCGCGAAGCTGGGACGGCCGTGTGTGCGTAGTGCCATTCGAGTGGTGATGGGGTTACTGGCCCGGGAATTTGTCCTCGGCCGCACGGTGGAGGAAGCTCTGTCGCGCAGCGAGCCAGGTCAGCTTTACAGTTACGACATGCTGGGTGAGGGGGCGCGGACCACACCTGCCGCGCTTAATTATCTGGACGGTTATCTGCGCACCGTGGAGGTGCTCGGCGACAAGGGTCGGTCGGGAGCATCGGTATCGGTAAAACTATCCGCCCTGCACCCGCGGTTTGAATACAGTCAACGCCGCCGGGTGCTTGCCGAGCTTCTGCCCCGAATGAAAGAGATCTGTCTCGCTGCATTCGACAGGTCCATTGAAGTGACGCTCGACGCCGAAGAGGCTGACCGCCTTGGCCTGACACTGGAAATACTTGAACGCCTGGCTGTCGATCCTGATATCCGCTCCCGGGGTGTACCGGGGATTGTGGTACAGGCTTACAGCAGGCGCGCCCGCGATGTCATTGAATGGTTGTCGATTCTCGGCAGACAAACGCAATACCCGATCCCGGTGCGGTTGGTCAAAGGCGCTTACTGGGATGCTGAGATAAAGAACGCCCAGATCCACGGGTATGCTGATTACCCCGTCTTCACACGCAAAGCTGCAACTGATCTTTCTTTCCTGGTGTGCGCTCGCGACCTGTTGAATCACAAAGGTGTCATCCGGCCGCAAATAGCCACACACAACGCCTTCAGCATTGCAGCGATTGTGGAAATGGCGGAAGGCAGGAGTGATGTAGAGCTGCAGAAACTGCATGGGATGGGTGACAGTGTTTACAAGGCGGCTGACCATCTTGTTCCGGACCTTCCGTCAGTGCGAACCTACGCGCCTGTTGGCGGTCATCGGGATCTCCTCGCCTACCTGGTCCGGAGGTTGCTGGAAAACGGCGCGAACAGCTCGTTTGTTAATCGCCTTTTTGCAGAAGATGCCTCTGTTGATGAGCTTGTCACAGATCCGGTCAGGCTGGGTCACAGGCTTGTGCAGAGGAAAGAGGTGCCTCATCCGCAGATTCCGAAACCTGTAGAGCTGGATCCTGCGAGGCAGATGGCCCCCGGGACCGACTTTTCAGACGGAGCGGAAGTTGCACGCATCCGAAGGAACCTTGTCTCCTTTCCGGTGGACGGTCATGAGAACACCACGCCTGAAAAGGTCGATGATGCGGTCTCTGTCGCAGCAGCCCGCCAGGCTGACTGGGATGCTCTG
Organism: Pseudomonadales bacterium; assembly: GCA_028277965.1. Taxonomy (GTDB): domain Bacteria; phylum Pseudomonadota; class Gammaproteobacteria; order Pseudomonadales; family Azotimanducaceae; genus UBA4421. The sequence continues at coordinate 49,861 of JANQFF010000367.1, read as the reverse complement.
GGTGCGTCCGAGCGGGCAGATCGTCTGGACGGGATTGCGACAGGACTGCTCAGCCACAGAGACGAACTTGTCTCTTTGCTATGCCTGGAGGCTGGGAAGACGGTTGTCGATGCGGTCAACGAGGTCAGGGAAGCTGTCGATTTCTGCAGGTACTATGCGGTCGAAGCCCGCAAGCACTTCTCGGCTCCGTTGGTCATGCCGGGCCCTGCCGGGGAGGAGAATCGGTTAAGTCTCCACGGAAGGGGGGTTTTCGTCTGTATCAGCCCATGGAATTTCCCACTCGCGATCTTTACAGGGCAGGTGGCTGCCGCGCTTGTTGCAGGAAATGCGGTGGTGGCTAAGCCGGCTCCTGACACCCCGGAGACAGCGGTGTTTGCTACTCGGCTGATGTATGAAGCGGGGATTCCCACCGATATCCTTCATCTCGTTCAGGGCGGAGCGGATGTGGGGGATCAGCTTGTCTCGCATCCGCTCGTAGCCGGCGTTGCCTTTACCGGGAGCACACGAACTGCGCGAATCATCAATCGGCGCATGGCGGATGCTGATCGACCGATAGCACCTCTGATTGCAGAAACCGGTGGGCAGAATGCGATGATTGTGGACAGTTCTGCTCTTCTCGAGCAGGTCACGGACGATGTCATCACATCGGCTTTCTCAAGTTCGGGTCAACGGTGTTCGGCAGTTCGAATTCTGTATCTTCAGGAAGAGATTGCGGACGCTGCGATTGAGCTGATCTGCGGAGCGATGGATGAGCTCAAAGTAGGTGATCAGCGGAAACTGTCTACGGACGTCGGACCGGTGATTTCCGATGCGGCAGCGAAAGAACTGAATGCGCATGTCAGCGCATATGCCAGGCAGGGACGGCTGTTGCATCAACTGTCCGTTCCGGAAGGAGGGTGTTTCGTGCCCCCCGCGTTGTTGGAGGTTCAGTCGATGGAGGAACTCAGCCAGGAGCACTTTGGCCCGTGTCTGCATGTTGCTCGGTTCAAGGCGGGAGAATTCGAGGAGGTTGTGCGGCAGATAACGTGCTCCGGGTATGGGCTCACGGTGGGGCTGCACAGCAGGGTGGACAGCCGGGCGGAGTACGTTGCCCGGCATGCAGGTGCCGGGAACGTATATATCAACCGTTCGATGATCGGCGCGGTGCCGGGCCAACAGCCATTTGGCGGGCGGGGTGATTCGGGAACCGGCCCGAAGGCCGGGGGGCCGAATTATCTGCAACGATTTGCAACGGAACGTACAGTGACCACTAACACCGCGGCAGTGGGGGGTACGGCGGAGTTACTGAATCTCTAGATCTCGCAACCTCTGTAGAGGTGCCTTTTAGCCGCGATGGCCTGCTCTGCTGAAGGCCGTATAGGCACATCTTCAGTCCTGCGAGAATCGCGGCTGAAGCCGCTCCTACAGAGAAGTCTCCAGGTAGTACCTTTTCGCCGCGATCTGGTACCTTGTTAGCAACTACCGGAAACCCCGCCATTCATGTCTGGAGCCATTGCCCGCTACTACTCTGAGCTGAAACGCCGCAAAGTTCTGCGAACGGCTGCCGCGTACCTCGTGACGGGCTGGGTTGTGATCGAGGTGGCGTCTGTCCTGATACCCACACTCCTGCTACCCGAGTGGTCGATGCGTCTGCTGACGCTCGTCGTGATCCTCGGTTTTCCGATCACGGTGGTCCTTGCCTGGGTTTTCGATGTGACACCGGGCGGGGTGACCATGACAGACGCCCAGCCTGAAGAGCATCAGGAGCCTGCAGCTCAGTCGGTTGCAGCCAACATACCGGCGATCGAAGATGCGGTGGCTTCCGTCGCCGTATTGCCGTTTGATACCGGAGATACTGATCCCGATCACCGGATATTTGCGGACGGGGTGACGGCGGAAATACATAGCCGCCTGTCCAAGCTGAATCGCGTGCGGGTTGCGTCCCGGCGTACGAGTGAACGACTGGCGGCGGAAAACCTGACGACAACAGAGATCGCCGAACGCATACAGGTGCGCTACGTCCTTTCCGGAAATCTCCTCCACGCGGGTGACCGTGTCCGTATCATTGCGGAGCTGGACGATGCGACGCGCGACGAACAGCTCTGGTCGGAGCGGTACGAACGGGATCTGGACGACATGCTTTCTGTCATGTCTGACATTGCGGAGCAGGTGGTTGGTGCGTTTGGTTCGGAGCGGCTCAAGATGGACCTCGACCGGGCCCGGTCGCGTCAGCCGGGTAACCTGGCCGCCTGGGATCTCGTGCACCAGGCACGGTCGTACCTTCTGGAAACGACAACACAATCTTACGAGCGGGCACGTGAGGCTTTATCGAAGGCAATCGAGCTGGACGAAGACTATGCGGACGCTCACGCAACGCTTGGTACGGCACTGGCGGAAGGCGTGCTCAACGGGTTGAGTTCCGATGTTGAGACCGACTGCGCTGCGGCAGAGCGGTCCGTCCTGCGTGCGACGGAGCTGGCGAGTTCCGATCCCGACGTTCTCAAGATGAGTGCTATGGTCTGGGCAGTGATCGGTAAGCCCAGCCGGGCGATCGATGCGCTGCAAAGTGCGGTTGACCTTGCGCCTTACGACTTTGGTGCCTGGGGTTACATGGGCTGGCCAATGACCTCACGGGGGAGGCCGGAAGACATCGGTGTGTTGCATGACATCCTGGCGCGCATTCTGGCGGTTGCACCGGACCATCCCGGGGTTGCATTCTGGTTACACCACAGGTCAGTTGCCTCATCCTGTTTTCAGGAATGGGAAGACGCGTCGGAGTTTGCTCGTCAGGCGCTCGAGCGTCACCCGGCGATGAGTTGGGGTTGGATGAACTATGCAAACATCCTTGGGCACATGGGTGAAGGGGACAAAGCACGGGAGGCAGTTGCCCGTGCGGCGGAGATCAATTCAGGAATGACAGCCGCACACTATATTGACCAGGTGCATCGCATGGCTGAAGACGAAGGATTTGTTTCGGCAAAATGCACCGGGTTGACGGAGGCAAATCTTGTATAAGCCGGATCTCGATATCCGGATGACGAACCAGGGAAGGGAACCATGGAGCAAATTGCCATAGCGGTTACAGGTGTTGTAGCCGTCTGGCTGAGCCAGAGCAGGGATCGCAACTTACGTAAATATGCCTGCTTTTTCGGTCTGGCCGGACAGCCGTTCTGGTTTTATACCGCGTACATTCACGAACAGTGGGGCATCTTTTTCGTATCGATACTCTATGCCTGGGCCTGGTTTCGCGGCCTTATGCTGTACTGGATCAGGGAAGACCCGGAAGCTGGCTAGAGGAGCTTGTCCCCGACAGCCTGTACAAACTCGCTGGTTGACGCGGTGCCTCCCTGGTCAGGTGTCAATACGACGCCTTCTCTGTACACGTTGGCTATGGCTTGTGACAACGTAGCGCCTTCATCTGTATAGCCGAGATACTCGAGCATCATAGCGCCGGATAACAGGGTTGCGGTGGGGTTGATGATATTGAGCCCTGCAATGTCAGGGGCTGTACCGTGAGCCGATTCGAAATACGCATAGTCAGTTCCATAACAGCCGCTGGGAGCAAGCCCGAGGCCTCCAACAAGACCCGCAGCACCGTCGGAGAAGAGGTCTCCATACAGGTTTGGCATCACCACAACGTCGAATTGGGTTGGGTTCATTGTCAGGCGGCACAGAAAGTCGTCAGCAATCAGCGTCTCGAACTGAACATCGGGGTAGTCGGGTGCAATGTCTGTGGCGACCTCACGGAAATACCCGTCGGTCTGGGGCAGGATGTTGTATTTACTCGTGCACGTGAGTTTGCCGGGACGGTCAAGACGTTCTGAGCGTGTCCGGGCCAGGTCAAAGGCAAAACGTACGACCTGTTCAGTGCCCTGCCGGGTGATGCCTTTTACCGCGTAACGCCCGTCTCCGAGAGTGTTGACCGGTACACGTGCGTGCCGGCTGAATAACTCATCGGGGAGCGCAGATAGGTCACCTTCACAACCCAGATATATGTCCTCGAGATTTTCCCTGACAATGACGAGATCGATCCCGTCGGGATTTCGGAGCGGAGTGTTCGCGTTCGGGAAATAACGGGCTGGCCTTACGTTGGCATATGTTTTCTTCCCCCAGCGCAGATACATGAGCGCCCGGCTCGCGCTGCCGCTCGTGGAGCCGAAGTAGGTTGCATCCGCAGCGTCTATCATATCCCGGGCGGTGTCAGGGAAAGTTGAGCCATGTATCCCGGCATTTCCCACTGGTGGATAGGTCCATTCGACGTCGAGATTCAGATCCTGGAGGAGGGCGACGGAAGGCGTCATTGCTTCGGGCGCGGCGTCGTCACCTTCGATGACAGCGACAACCTTCGTCATTTTGAGGCTTCCACAAATCTGAAAGTGAAGTCACCGAGAACAAGTTCATCCTCCCCGGCCCCTGCATCCCGCTCAACGATGACGGTACTGATTTCCTCGTATGGGCCCTCAACGACATCGACATAGCTGGCCTGGCACTCCAGCCGGAACGTTTCACCTTCGATTGAGAGCGGCACCTCCAGGATGTCGGACCAGCGTTTCGCGAGATCTTGTGGCTGTGGAGAGTTCAGTACACATCCGCGGATCAGGTTGGCGTATTGCGCTTTGTTGGCACGCCAGTCAGGCCCGCCCCAGACCCATTCTTCGACCGGGCGCATTTCGTCAAAGGAGACAATGGCGCCCCCGATGTCCTTGGGATGCACGTGGCAGGCACTGACCTCCGGCCGTTCCACGTTCCAGACCTGGCGTATGCCGGCTGACACGAGCTTCTGCTGGAACGGATCAAAATCGTCGACCTGAAAGAGTGCCATGTAGCCGCAGAGAGACGAGTTGCGGCGTGCCAGCGTGCGGCCCGCAGCTGTATCTTCGTCAACGGGCGCGACAATTTCGAAAAACGTATCGCCAATCGCCATGACGGAGTTTTCGAGGCCGAATTCTCCAACCCCCGGATCTTTGAAATCGGTGCTGAGCCCCAGCACCTCAAAGAGCTCGGAGCGGTAAGGTTCGAGCGTCGTGGCTGCCACGGCTACCTGTCTGAGTCTCATTTGTTTCCCTGTTTCTGTGCCTTGTAGAAGAAACGGTCTGTATTTCGATAGATGGCCTCGTTGTACACCATCAGGGTGTGATCATCCTCGGGGTTGGCGTAGAGGTCGGATTCCGCGGCAATCGAGAAACCGGCCTCGTGGAGCAGCGAACGGGCAATCTCCGGTTCCAGCCTGTGTAAGCCGGCGTTGTCGCGACCAGGAACCCCAACGTGGTCGGTGATCCCGAGGACACCACCGGGCTTGAGCGCCTTGTAAATGCTCTTCAAAAAGCTCAATGCTTTTTCTTTGCCGTCGTAATAGTAGAAGTCGTGCAGGATATTACCCAGGAACGCGACATCGATTTCACTGCGAAAACCGAGATCATCGTATTCAGCAATGTGTAGAACCGTGTTGGGTAAGCGATTGTTGGCGAGGCGTTCCGTCATGGTGCGCTGGTAGTAACCTTCCGCAAAACGTTCCAGCACACGTTGGGTGTTGTGGGAGAACACCTTACCGCTTGGCCCGACCGCTGCAGCCAGCATTTCGGTGGTGTACCCGGCATAAGCCCCAACATCGAGAGCGGTCATGCCTTCCTGAATCCCAAGAAAGACAAAACTCTCGTACGGTTTTCGACCTGCGTCGCGCGGCAGGTCGTACACATGACGGTCGGGTGCTGCCTGCTGGGAAGCAATACGCTGGGCCATGCCGGGATCGGCGTGAATGACTGGCGCTGTCGCCACCAACAGAACAACGCCCATCAAGAGTGTGATCTGTTTCATGTTCCCCCCGAATGTCACACCTAATAATCGCCGAAAGTGATGGAAACACAAGGGGCGGCAGGCCCTGGTTCAATCTCCGGGTGTACCACTCATCCCAATTGAACGACCACCTGTCGTGACCGCCATGCTGGTGTGTTGTAGATCACAGTTGTCCCGGTGGCCATTTTTTAGGATGTGATCCCGTTCCCGAGGTCAGGCGTGTGAAATGAGAGAACCGCACGTGAATGAGAGATGGAAACATTCGGCAAAAACAAATTGATAACTCCGCCTCGTGCAGACGGTGTGACGCTCGTGGAGCTGATCATCGCGATCACGGTCCTCAGTGTTGTGCTGACGATCGGACTGCCGTCGATGACAACCTACGTACAGGACAACCGGATCCTGGCTGAATCCAATCGTATCATTGCAAATCTGAATTTTGCGCGTAGCGAAGCGTCCAGCCGGGCCACTTCGATCACCATGAGCAGAAAAAGCGGTGCAAACAACGACTGGTCTGAAGGCTGGACGATGTACACGGACGCTGACGCTGGTGGCAACTCGGTATTTGTGGGTGGGGTGGATTTTCTCTTACGGGATGTAGAAGCCGCCCCAGCGATGATCACCGTAAATTCCAACAACAGCGGTACCAGCTGGATCAGCTATCAGCCGAGCGGGATGCTGAACGAAGGCGGCAATACCGTGGTCATCGCAATCTGTGACGATCGCGGGGAAGCCGAAGGCCGCGATATCACTATCAATCTTGCAGGGCGGGTGAGCGTGGATACGCCCTCAGCCGACTGCACCCCTTAAGGTCGAGGAGTCCCAGTGAAGTACACGAAAGGTTTCAACCTGATCGAGGTTCTGGTTACGACGGTGGTCTTGAGTATGGGTCTGTTAGGGCTCGCAGCTCTACAGACTGCAGCTATAAAAGAAGGCAGCGACTCGAGTCAGCACTCTCAGGCAACCTGGCTCAGCCAGGAGTTGCTCGAGCGCATGCGGGCCAACCCGGATGGTCTGGCGGCCGGTTATACGACTGCAGCGGGCCAGGATCTATGTGAAGCGGGCCCCACCAAATACTGTGCTGACTATTTCGACGGTACGGACAAGGTTGACGCTGCAACTGACTGTACCGCTGACGAAGCGGCTGAATTCGATGTCTGGGAGCTGACCTGCGGCTATGCGCGAGACGGGATCGTCTCGGGACCCCTGGACCACATGAAAATCCCTGACGGCGGATTTGACCTGACGTGTGTTGACTCCGATCCGGCGGACGCCGATCCGTGCACCGACGGTTCCGACTTTACCGCAACCATGACGTTTACGTCGGCAGCAGCAAGCTCCGCCAGTACTCATGGGTATCAGTCGCATCACAAGGAAAACGTGATCGTCATCAGGCCGACACCATGAACAGACAAACCCACAACGGGGGCTTTTCCCTGATCGAAATGTTGATCTCGCTCGTCGGTGGGCTGGTACTGCTCCTTGGAGCGATGGAAGTCATGGTCAGTACGAAAAACACGTTTCAGACGAACGACGACGTATCCCGTATCCAGGAGAACGGCCGGTTCTCATTGGATCTGATTGTGAATGACGTTCGCATGGCTGGGTATCGCGAACCCGGACGGGGCGATAAACCCGCGTTTTTTCTGACAACCGCGTGTGACACATTCGATCCCTGCACTGAAAACGGAGCTGACACAGCCCCGGATCGCTTTGCAGTTCAGTACGACCCTGAGAATGATCTGGACTGTACCGGGACGGCTGTAGCCGTTAACGATCTCGTGGCGAATGTCTATCGGATTCTTGAGATCGCACAGGTCAACACCCTGACCTGCCGCGGCTGGAATGTCACTCAAGGCACCTGGGTTGGAGCTGAACGCCCGCTTATCAGCGGCGTCGACAACCTGCAGGTTCTCTATGGAACGCGAGTCGGTACAAGCGAGAGTGTGACGCAGTACGTCTCAGCTGACCGGGTTGCGGACTGGAACCTCGTTCAGGCGGTACGCATTGCCGTCCTCGTCAACCGTGGCACCGAAAACGGCCAATCGGAACAACGGACACGCAGCTTCGTTGTACTCGACAGCCCCCTTCTTTCATTTACCGATCGACACGTGAGACGTGTCTATAACACTGCGGTGGTGCTCAACAATGCATTCATTTAAGCCCAGAACCCAGACAGGCGCAGCCCTTGTAGTCAGCCTGATACTTCTCCTGGTTCTCACGGTTGTTGGTCTTTCGGCTGTGGAAAACGTGGCTCTGCAATCCCGGATGGCGCGTAACGGTGAGTTCAAGGTAGAGGCGTACCAGATAGCGCTGAGCGAGTTATCCGCGCAGCAGACGATGTTGGTGTTGGATATCGCGCCGTTGGACACCGCGCTGGCTGACGGAACGCTCAACCAGGTCGGGGACGACATCGTGATGCAGCCTGGCAGTGTGACTCAGACTGTCAGCTACAACTATGTCGGCACAGGTATTCCGCCCGAGGGGTTCAGCATTGATACGTTTATCGGCCGGCATTTTGAGCTCAACAGCCGCGCCCAGATCGACAATACCGGAATTTTCTCCGACCAGACCCAGGGCCTGAACTATGCAGGGCCAAAGTAAGGAGGTCATACAATGAAGAAACTACTGCCAATCCTGTTGTTCGTGTTTGCTGGTTCCGTACAAGGTGCCATCAACGTGCAACCAGACCGCTATATCGAAGCTCGTCATATAGAGGTCCTCGAAAACATAGAGGGCACTGGCGGCATGCTGGTCGTACGTCCAATGGAGTGTCGTGGCTGCGCGACGCAGACATATGAGTACAACCACACCGTCCGGGTTCGATATCAGGGTAAAGACTACCCGGTATCCGCTCTCACCCGATGGCGCCTGTTCACAGGTGACATCGTTATCGCCAAAAGCAACGAAAAACTCGTTGCGGTCATCCGTAATTCTTAACCGGTAAATACTATGAAACGTTACTTTCATCGTCTGCTCATTGTCCTCGCATACGTCGCGTCGGCGCTGGTTGTTCAGGCGGATGACACGGAAGTCTTCATTACGGGTACGACGCCCAGCGGTACCGCGGCACAGCCGAACGTGCTCTTTGTTTTCGATACGTCGGGCAGTATGGACTGGACGATCACCACGAAGATTGACTATGACCCTGCCGGTAGCTGGGGTACGTCAGATCCTGACTACTACTATCTGTACGAGCAGGACTACGATTACATCAGGGCCGTGCACAAAGATCATGTGCAGTGTCAGGCCCTCAAGGACACCATTGCAGCTCAGCCGGGCAACCCTGTATTCAATGGGCGCCTGGCTTATTTTCGACCAAAGCTCTGGTGGCAATGGTGGGCCCAGGATGGCTGGAACAACATATCGTGGAGCTCGACGATAAACAGTTCGCGGCCTGTGGAATGTGAAGCGGACAGTGGTGTGCACGGATCGAATGCATCAGATCCGAACACGTATGCTGCCAACGGCAGCCATGGCCCTTACAACAGCAACAGCAGCCACGAGATCAACTGGGGCAGCTATCACCGCCTGATTGCGGTCAGCGCACACTATCACGATTACCTTCAGGACCCGGATACCAGTCAGACCCGGCGTAAGACGGACATCATGAAAGAAGCCGCTAAAGACCTGGTGGATGACTTCGACGGTCTCAACTTTGGCCTGATGCGGTTTGACGGCAACAGTAACGGCGGGTACGCAATCAGTCACTTCGAGGACATAACCCCCCCAGCCAACAAAACAGCGATCAAGGCGGCTATCGATCTGCTACCGGCGAGCGGCGGTACCCCGTTGACTGAAACGCTATGGGAAGCAGCCCGGTATTACCGGGGCGATAGCGTCGACTATGGTTCAGCCAGTGTCGCGGCAGCCAAGACAGGTTCGAACTACAACTCGCCGATGACGCACTCCTGTCAGAAGAACCACCTGGTTTATCTGACTGATGGTGAGCCCTACAGCGACAGTGGACGCGACTCGCAGATACAGACTTTGACGGGCAAAACATGCTCCCATACGGAAGGAGCAACGCTGGCGTCACAGACATGTTTCGACGAAATGGCAGAGTGGATGAAAATCACCGACCACTCGAGCCTGACCGACTCTCAAGACATTACACTCCATACGATCGGGTTCGATATCAATCTCGATCTCCTCGCTGTTGCAGCCCAGAAGGGGGGCGGCAAGGTCTACAACGCAAGTGACGCGACAGAACTCAAGACTGCCTTCAACTCGATCATCCTGAGTATTCTGTCGACAGAAAGCGTCTTTTCCGCACCGGCTGTAACCGTGAACGCTTATAACAACCTGCAGCATCGCAGCGACCTGTACTACGCGATATTCAAGCCGGTTTCACGTCCGAGGTGGTCCGGGAACATCAAACGCTATCGGGTGACCAACGAGGCCGTGGTGCTGGACGCTAACAGCAACGACGCTATTGACGAACTCACCGGGTTCTTCAAAGACAACGCGCAAAGTTACTGGTCGTCGGATACAGATGGTCATGCAGTTGAGGCTGGTGGCTTCTCTGAGCAGCTGACGAGCACGCGCAACATATACACCTATACGCCCTCAACACCGCCGAACAACGCCCTTCTGACCGATCCGGCGAACCTGTTGACGGTGAGCAATACTGCGCTCACGAATGAGTTGCTGGGTCTGTCTCTCAGCGCACCTGCTGAGGAGCGTGAGGAACTCATTGACTGGATGCGCGGTGAAGACGTCGAGGACGTTGCGCCTTTGAGCGACATCCACAAATTTGTGGCTGACCCGCTGCACAGCCGGCCGGTTGTAGTGACTTATGGTGGGACCGAAGAAAACCCGGACGACACCATATTTGCCGCTAACAACATGGGCTATTTACACGCAATCAGCTCATCGAACGGTCAGGAGCAGTTTGCTTTTGTTCCACGGGAGGCGCTGGATAGGGGAATTCTGTATTTCCAGAACAGCGCAACCAACAGCGACAAGACGTACGGTCTCGACGGTCACATCGTGATATGGCGGGAAGAAAACCTGGATGACGCCGACGTTACGGTGGAAGCAGCAGAAGGCGATCACGTTTACGTTTACGTAGGGATGCGTCGTGGTGGCGCAAGCTACTATGCGCTCGATGTAACCAATCGTAGTGCACCCCGCCTCATGTGGCAGATCGATGGTGGCGCTGGAGATTTCCTTGATCTTGGTCAGACGTGGTCCGAACCGAAGCTGGCCAAAATCAGATGGGATTGCTCGGCAGGTACCGGAAACTGCACTGACCGGAACGTACTCGTCTTTACCGGTGGCTTCGACAATGTGCACGACACCGCGACAGCAGAGACGACCGGAGACGGTGGAGCTGCTGTCTTTATAGTCGACGCGGTAACCGGCGAACTTCTGTGGTCGGCAGGCCGACCGGTGACACCGACCTCGATACACGACCTCGAGCTCAGCGATATGGAAAACAGTATTGTTGATGGCATCACGCTGGGTGACATTGATGGCGACGGTTATATCGATCTCATGTACGGCGTTGACATCATGGGCCACGTCTGGCGCTTTGATGTGGCTGACAGACCCGAAACCGCCGCGGAATTTGCAACGGGAGGCATCGTTGCCACCCTGGGTGACCACGACACCGACACGAGCAACGACACGGCCAACCTCCGCCGGTTCTACTACGCACCGGATGTCGCCTACTTCGCGCCGAGAGGAGGAAAGTCGTTCCTGACCGTCAGCCTGACTTCAGGATACCGGTCGCACCCCAAAGACACGACAGTGACGGACAGGGTGTACACGATATTCGACCACCACCCGTTCGAAGCGCCGAAAGACGAATACGGCGTTGTGGACTACACGATCTTCGACGACAGCGACAGTGATCCGCTGGACGAGTCAGATCTTTTCGATGCGACCTCTGCTCTGGCCGACAAGAGTACCAATGCGCCACATGGCTGGTACAAGACGTTCCAGGGCGCTGACGAAAAAGGTCTGTCTCCAACAACTACGTTTGGCGGTGCCCTTGTCTTCACCACGTACATACCGGTAACGCCTGGCTCGACTATAGTCTGCGGTGCCGACATTGGTGGTGGGCGTATCTATGCGATCGATGCGCTGACTGGCGGCGGCGTGGTGACAGACGACCTGGGCGTGATATCTGAATACGTCGAACTGAAACACTCAGGGATACCACCTCAGCCATCCATCATCTTTACCGATGCATCGGAGACGTTCATGGATCCGGAGGGTAACGAGGTTACGCATCGTAAGACCAAACCCATCGTCTGTGTTGGAACGGAGTGTTTTGGCGATCTCCTTCCGACCGACGGACCTTTATCAAGAACATTCTGGCGGGAGAACGAAGGATGATGACAAGTATGCATAAAAGATCGGGCGGATTTACGTTCGTTGAGATGCTGGTCACGCTTGTCGTGGTGGCGATACTCGCGGCCATATCGTATCCCTCCTATCAGGACTACGTGGTTCGCGCCAACCGTGCTGATGCCTTCTCACTCGTGAACGAAATCATGCAGGCGCAGGAACGTTTTTACGTTGAAGAGCTTACGTATACCAACGACCTTACGGATCTTGGATATGCGTCTATCGACGATGTGGAATCGCAGGAAGGTCATTACGAAGTCAGCGCCGGTGCCTGTGGCGCTGATCCGATCACAGATTGTGTGCTGATCACCGCGGTACCGCAGGGTGTCCAGGCTGGTGACGGAAACCTGACAATTAACAGCCGGGGTACCCGCACCGGCAACTGGTAACCGCCACTGGTAACCGCATAAGGAACAAGCGGGCTGTTTGATTCGCAAAAGGACGGGCGAAACTTGGTGAATCTGGCCAACATCTGCAGGCTGATATTGATCTGTGCCGCCGGGCTGCTGGGTACGTCCGTCGTGCTTGCCGATCCGGTCAACACTGCGCCGCGTTATACCTTCGCGGGTAACATCGACTTTGCTGTCACAGGTGGTTCGTTGCGATCCTCATCAAACGGGGTCAACGCCTGCAGTGTCAATTCATCCGACACCGCAACACTCTCGGGCATACCGGGTGGGGCAAGGATTCGCCAGGCGTTTCTCTATTGGGCCGGATCGGGGTCCTCACCGGATCTCGATGTCACCTTCCAGGGATCCGGCATCCCGGCTGCGCGGAGCTTCACTGAAAACTACACGGCCGGTGGCATCGACATCGACTTTTTTTCAGGATTTGCTGATGTGACAGGACAGGTGACTGGTAACGGGAGTTATACGTTTTCCGGTCTCACGGTCACCAATACGAACCAGGGTGGAGGAGCGAACTATTGCAGCCTTCAGGCCGTGGTCGCCGGCTGGGGGTTGATTGTCGTGTACGATCACGATCCGCAGCCATTGCGGGTGATCAACCTGTTCGACGGGTTTCAGTACTTCCGCGGCAGCGAAATCCAACTCAATCCAGGCAACTTTGTTGTTCCAGCGTCTCCCATAGACGGCAAAATTGCCATATTGAGCTGGGAGGGGGATGTGGAGAACTCGGGGACTATGAACGGTTATACCGAGAACCTTGTCTTCGATGGAGAATCCGTCGCGTCGGCAGCATTGACCGATACTCTCAATCCTGCAAACAACCAGTTCAACTCGACGGTAAATGCCACGTTGTCCACGTCTGACTACGGTGTTGATCTTGATGTTTACGACCTCTCACCCTACCTGAGAGCAGGAGATTCTTCGGCAACCACTTACTACCGATCGGGGGCAGACTTTGTACTGCTGAGCGCGGAGATCATCTCGGTAACAAACACTCCGGTTGCGGATCTTGCGATAGCGATGTCGCACAGTGGAGATTTCAGCACGGGGGTCGTCAACGATTTTGTAGTGGATGTCGATAATCTTGGACCTAGTGCTGAGGTCAACACGATCGTCGTCACGGACACCTTACCCGGTGGCGTAACTTACGCAGGGTACAACAGTACCGACGGGAACTGGGTTTGCAGCGCAGTGCTGCAGGATGTGACCTGTCAGCACCCTGGACCGTTGGCAAGCGGCAGTTCCCTCGCAGCCGTTAACATCGAGGTCGATGTCGATCCCGGCGCTGGATCCATCATTTCGAATACCGCGACAGTAACAAGTGCGACTTTCGATCCTTTTAGCGTCAATAACAGCGCATCAGACAATGCCGATGTCCTGGTGCCGGATCTTTCCACGTCGACTAAAACAGTGTCTGACCTGAACGGGGCTCCGCTCGACCCCGGAGACACTGTGCGCTATCGCGTTACGATCACCGAATCAGCCGGGGCTCCCGTTGACGGGGTTACTGTTACCGACACCCTCGATACGCTCCTGACCAATCTCAACGTTACTGATGACGGAGGCGGTACCGACAACTCCACTGCCGGAGTTGTTCAGATTGATGACCTCGATCTGGCAGCGAGCAGTTCAGTCATAATTGAATTTGAAGCAGAAATCGCGGGCAGTGCGCTTGCTGGTGAGGTTGTATCGAATTCTGCGGACATCACCAACCCTGGCGATCCGGGAGCGCCTGTCACAGTGGATGCGCCGGACTTGACCGTCAGCGGCGGCAGCATCCCGGCAACTGGTAACAAGAATGTCTACATGGGGGATATTGGTGGGACCCAGAATAACCCCGTGCTCCCGATGATTCTTTCCAGAAATCCCCTGACAGCAGCGTCGTCACCGACACGTGTGCGTATACGCCGCCAGGACAACAACCGGGACTGGCAGCTGACGCCGGTACTTCAGGATGCTCTCACGCTGGATGGGTCCACGATGACGGTGTTTCTCCAGATGCGGCGCAACGGTAACACCAACAACAGGGATATCCGTGTATCACTGAGCTATGTTCAGGGTGGGTCGACAACGCTTATCGGTTGTGTCGACCGGACGCTCTCTGCATTCGGCGCTGGGGGCCTGAGCAATTCCATCACCCGGCAATTTCAGTTTGATGTCCCTCGCACCGACGCCAATTGCAATGCGACAGGCGCGGCACCATTTACGATACCGACCGGAGCGACACTGGAGTTGACGGTCGACAACGAACCCAACACAGGATTCTTTGGCAGGGCTGTCTTTGTTTATCCCTACAACACAACTAACAGCACACCGTCTTACGCCGTTCTGCCTGCAACCACGGTGATCAACGTCGACAGCATTGGCTTCTACGACGCTGCCTACCCGGGAGGGTCCCTGCAGACTGCTTTCCCGCCAGGAGCTACAGTGTATGTCAGGTCTGTCGTCTCCGACCCTTTCGGTACATTCGACATCAGTGCGGTCAGCTACCGAGTCCTCGATCCATCTTCTATCCCCGTTGTAACCGGCAGCATGACCCAGGTGCAGGACAGTGGTGCCAACACCGCGACGTATGAAATCTCATATGCCGTCCCAGGTACCGGACCAGTCGGGTTCTGGTCTGCGGAAGTGACTGGTGTTGAGGGAACAGAAGGAACGGTGACACATACGCACACAGGTTCTTTCGAGGTCTCCTCTCCGAGTATCGAAATTGAAAAAGAGGTGGAAGTCATCTCCGACCCGGTGACAATAAGCGTCTACCCCAAAGCCATACCTCTAGCGGTGGTGGAGTACACAATTCGCGCCACGAATACCGGATTGACGGCGCTGGACGTCGATTCTGTATTCGTCGAAGACACCCTGCCAGGTGAGATGCGCGTCTACTTCGGCACACCGGTTGATCCTTTCACGTTCACTGACAATTCGAGTGGCCTGAGTTTCAGCTTCGCAGGCCTTTCAGACACCGGGGATGACGTCAGGTTTTCGAATGATGGCGGCTCGACATTCATCACACCGGCCGTCGATGGTGATGGCTTCGATGCGACTGTGCCGCGCGTCAACTTTATTGAATTCAATCCAAAAGGCGCCTTTGCAGCATCAGGTTCTGGAAACCCGTCTTTTGAGATCACCTTCAGGATGCGCATCGACTAGCTTTCGGGTTCTGCGGATATCGGGACATAAACCCATGTGATTGACTCAAATCTCTATCGGTGTCGAGGAGGCACAGATGAGATTTGACGAAATGCAGGCCCCTTCGATTGTGGCCCGGATTGCCATAGGGAAAGCTATTGGTCTCGTGTTCGGGCTATTGGCGTGTCTCGTATCGCCCCTGCTCGTACCGGATGTCAGTCTCATGTTCAGGATAGGGATGCTGCTGTGGTATCCGACAATGGGCGCTTTTATCGGTGTATTTGGCGTCATGAACTACCACCCGGTGCTCGAATTGCCCATGCCGTGGTGGATCAGAGCACCCCTGGTGGGCGCATGGATGAACCTGGTACTCGTGTTTTTCACATATGACGCGGCAGCAGGTTATCTGATGTCAGCGTTGAATGTTTCGGCTTCCCCGTTCTGGTTTGTGCTGGAAGGTGCCTTTGTAGGTGGGCTGATTGGGTACCTGGCAACACGCTATGGCGGCGAAGGGGTGCAGACCCTCCAGGCAGGACATTAGCGCACCAGTGGCGGTCGAGACTGACGACAAACCGGCTGTGCTCGTGCGATTGGAGCTCGATCACCACCGCATGTCCTGGGTGATGGATGCCCTTGAGGATGAGATCCGGAAACTTTCAGACGGTGGCGAATACGATCTGAGCCGGATCGAGGATGCGCTTGGATACCTGGCGGCGTACGCAGATACGGTACACCACCCGTTGGAAGACAGAATGTTCGACAACGTCCTCGACAAAGGTCTGACCCCTGCGGAGAGAGCCCTGGTGCTCGGTAATCTCAAACAGCATGTAGATATCATTGAAGCAACACGCATAGCACGGCGGGATGTCGCCAATGTGCTCAATGACATTGTGGTACCACTGGAACGCCTTGTGGCAGATCTTACGGATTACGTGGCGCTCCAGCGCACCCACATGCGTACGGAGAGACAGCAACTGTTTCCACTTGCGGAGCGCTTTCTCACCCAACCGGAGTGGCAGGCAATTGCAGAGCAGTTTGAGCAGTCGCCGGATCCGATGTTCGATTTAAAGACAAAAGCATTTGAACGATTGTATGAATCCATAGTGGAACGTTAGATACGTTGAGGAGAGGTAACAATGAAATACCTGATAGGTGGTGTGGCGACGGTGGTGGCCGGCGGTTTTCTGGCAGCCTGTGCACCTCCAGCCAATGAAAGCAGTGAACCGGTCGCGCAACCGGCACCTCAAATACAAACCCGGATAGAGAACCGTTTGCCGGTCAGTTTAAACGACGTCATGGTCGCCATGGTCAACCAGGCTGCCGATCCGATCTGGGTGGCTGCCTGGCGGGAGCCTGAAACCGACGCGGACTGGCGCGAACTGGAGCGGCGTTCAACGCAACTCGTTCTTGCGGGTACTCTCCTCACGGTTCCGGGTACGGGGCCCATGGATGATCAGTGGGCCAATGACCCAGCCTGGGTCGCGCTGGCAGAACGGTTGAGTACTGTGGGCCGTGATGCGGTTACCGCCGTTCGGGCAAGGAACCTCGAAGCGATCAGCGGCGTTGGTGATGATATTGTCGAGATCTGCGAGGCTTGTCATATTGCGTTTAAGCCGGATATCCCGACCGGCGGCCAGTTTGGTGAGTTGTCACCGACGGAAGCGGATTTCGAAGAATAAAGAACACGAGGCTGAAGCCGCTCCTACAGGCTACCTCTGTAGGAGCGGTTCGTTATTTCAATTGCCCTAAATTAAACGATCTCGTCGGCGTTATCAGGCGCCAGTCTTTGATCGTCTGCTTCAGGTCCTGCGACGATTCGTCGAGGACGGCAATAGCAGCTGTTTCGTCCTGTTTGTTCCAGACCGTCAGCCAGACCTCGGTGCCAGAGAAGTTGAATTGGGGGTGCAGCGTTCTGCTGGTTGGGGAAAGCTTGACCAGGTTTGCGATATTCAGTTGGCGGGGTTCTGCCGTTGGATCTTTCTTGTCGATCAGCGTGATTGAATTGGCTGTACCGGCATCGGGGCTCAGGGGAGTATCGATCCAGAGATACCGCGAATCAGGATGGTTTGCGACATAGAGCGAGCCGGTTGCGCCTGTTTTCATCTTGCGGACCACTTTCCAGGCAACGTCCTTTCGCTTGTCGGGGTCTACACCGACAAAGTAGACCTCGTCAGATGCCAGGGCGCTGACCACCCATACGCGGCCATATTCAGGGTCTTTGTAAAGGGCACCCGTTCCGGCCCCCTGCATGCCCTCGATGTGTATCACATCGACCACTGAACGGTCCTGGATATCGACAACAACGAGTTTTTCGTCGTCTGAAGGAACAATGAAGTAACGTGAATCCTGGATCAGCGTACCGTTGCGGAGGTATCGCTCGGTGGACAGGCACTCGACAGCACCCTGGGTCAGATCAGCAAAGTAGAGGCACCCCGAGTCCTTGCCGACTGCAAGAACCGTGTTGTCACCTACCTGGACGACCTGGTGAAGACGGTCCGGATTCGGGAGCGACAGGCTCTTGATCAAAGTCAGATTCCTGGTAAAGAGCTGCAGATTGCCTGGTTCGAGGGTACTGACAACCACCCGCTCCTCGGCACCGCTCAGCACAGACAATCCACGGGACTCGTAACCTGCTCTAACCTGGTTCACAACCCTGGGCGGGTCGAACCAGAGATCAATCTGGCTCAAACGACCGCCTCGGCTGACCACGTAGAGATAGCGTCCATCTGCACTTCGATCTGCCGCGTGCGGGGCGTAGTCCGTGCGCACCTGGCCGAATATCTCTTTCATGTCACCGTCGATCATGAGCACTGCTCCAATATCGTGGAGCATGGTTGCGAACATGTGATCAATCGCACGCTGACGCTCCGGACGTTCAGGCCGGTCCGCGACTGCGATCCGCGCATCCTGGCTGGTGACGACGTCCCATTCCGCAAATTCGGGTAGCGCTGGCTGTGGGGCTGCGAGGTAGCGGCTTAGAAGGTCCATTTCATCGGCGCTGAGCCGCGTGGCGACACCCCATGCCGGCATCCCTTCTGAAGACCCATAGTGAAGCGCCGAGCGAATGGCTGTTTGCTCAAAATCACGCAGGACCCAATGAGACAACGCAGGCCCGGAAGCACCGGTACGCTCGCTCCCGTGACAGCCGACGCAGTGTTCCAGATACAGCGTTTGCGCCTGTTTTGCCTCGGGGCCGGATAGTGGGGTGACCCCGGCACGATCGGTAGATCGTATGGGCTGGCCTCGCAAACGGCTGACAGTCTCGACGGAAATAGCCGTCGTTGCGTTTCCCCACCGGGTTTGGATGAAGTTGACGATAGCGGCTACTTCTTCGTTCGACAGCCGACTCCATGAGGGCATGATCGGAATGGTATGCCCCTGAACCTCGCCACCCCGACCGAAGCGACCCAGCAGAATCGTGCGGGCGATATCTTCCGGGTCTCTTTCGGCTGCGAGCCTGCTCAAAGACGGATACCACTCTCCGTCGCCGTCACCCTCACTGCCGTGACAACTCGCGCAATGGCGCGTGAACTCTTCGCTGCCGTCGCTTGCGATGCTCAGGGGCGCCATCGCCAGGGTTGTGAGTGTTGCCAGAAAAGTCAGGAGCACTCTGCCCGGACGTTTAGCGTGATACATGCGCAAGCCTTAAGTTATGGAATGAGAGATGAAACAGACCTCGCCCGACTATATCAGGAAGGAGGTCTGTTTATGGGTCAGCTTACGGTGATCTTCCGTGGTTCCTCGGGTGCGGCGTGAGGAATTGTGAGAGACAGCATGCCGTTTTTGACCTCTGCTTTGATATCGTCGGGCTGAGAGCCTTCCGGCAGAGAGAAGCGTCGGACGAACTTGCCATAACGCCGTTCTGTCCGGACGATACCGTTCTCTTCCGTACTTTCTTCAGCTTTGCGCTCACCCTGAATGGTCAGGACGTTGTCGTGGGCTTCGACACTCACCTCGTCGGCTTTGAATCCCGGCACCTCGACTTCCACGGTATACCCATCGCCATCGCGTTTGATCTCGACTGGCGGCAACCAGCGCGATTCGGATGACGCCTGGGGGAAGTTATTATTGAAAAGGCCTTCGAACGGGCGATAAAAATCGTCGAAGACGCTGTATGGCTTTACAAGACTCACGGTAGTTCCTCCGTCACTTTTGTGGGACACAGGGATTATTGGGACGGTTTGTGGGGTTTAAAGTAGGTGATTCCCGAAAAACTCATTGGGGGCTTTCCTTTCATCCACATGGAGAAATCTGACTAGCTCGATATAGAGGGACTTTAAAGCCGCTCCTGCAGAAAAATCTCCAGGTTCTCAGCCGCGATTTCTGATTAACGACAGCAGCTGTTTCATCGTCAGTTCCGTCGTGTCTACCACAAATGCGTCTTCTTCGGGTGCAACGGGTTCCGCGTTCTCGACCTGCCAGTCGAGAACCTTCAAATCAGCTTCCGAAGGATCCGTGCCGTCGCGGCTGCGTTCGACGATTCTTCGTTCGAGGACGTCACGAGGTGCCGTAAAGCTCAGCAGGCAACAGCGTGCACCGGCAAGGGTACCCGCGCCGGTAAGGGTCTCTCTCTGCTGTTTCTGCAGACAGGCTGCATCGACAATCACATTCTGACCCTCTTTCAGCAGATCAACCGCAATGGCTGCCATCGCTTCGTACAAGTCAGCGGATGTCGCGGACGTGTACAGCCCGCCTCCGGGTTCTGAGTCAGATTGATCAAGCGGAGTGAGTCCGTGTTGCGTTTTTCGTAAGACATCTGACCGGATACGGATAGCGTGCAGCTGCTCAACCAGCTGACGCGCCCAGAACGACTTGCCCGAGCCTGAGAGCCCGTGGGTAATAATCAGCTGCGGTGAGGTCTGACCCCTCTCGAGTGCCCACTGACAATAGCGATCGCTATGTGCCCAATCCTCGTCCGCGGAAGTCTGCTCAAACCGGAGGGCGGCAACCTTTGCCCTGACCATGGCCCGGTAACGACTGAAGAGTCCCAGCAGAACGGCACCGGCGTAGTCGCCCGTTTCTCCAAGGTAACCATCGATGAACGCGTGCGCCAGCGACTCTTTTTCTTGCACAGAGGTATCCATGACAAGAAACGCAACGTCGGCCCAGACATCAGTGGTACTCAGCCGTTCGCTGAACTCGAGGCAGTCGAAGGGCCAGAGTTCACCCTGTAGCGAAACAATGTTTCCGAGATGCAGGTCCCCGTGGCAGGGGCGCACATATCCACCTTCGGCGCGCCTGCGAAGAAGATCAGCGTGGTTTTGAAGGTCAGCTCGAGCATCGCGCCTGAGTTGTTCGAGCAAGGCGCTGGAGGTTTGACCGTAAGCGGTTCGTGAGAGGGTATCGAAGTTCTCTTCAATCACGTCGGCAATCTGAGCGGCGTCCTGCACGGGTGGCAGCCTTTCGTGAAGCAAAGCGAGGCGCTGTCCGAAATCCCGCATCATGTCAGTACTCAGCTGGTTGGCGCTGATGAGCGCATCTGCCTGCTGGTCAGGGTCGAACTGCTTCATACGCACCGCCCAGTTCACGACTTCACCGTCTTCAGCAGCCTCCGTAATTTGCAGATTCCCGGCAACGTTCCTGATGACGGGTACCACGTCCAGGTATAAGTGCGGTGCAAATGCCCGGTTTCTTGCAAGTTCGATGTCGCAAAAACGCTTGCGGCTGGCCAGATCGCTGAAATCGACAAAGTCGAACTTCACGGGTTTTTTGATTTTGTAGGCGTACTCTCCCGTCAGGTAGACCCACGACATGTGGGTTTCCACCCGTTTCAGATTGTTGACGGGGTGTGGGAACGCGCTTGTGTCGAGTGGAGCCTGGAGATCCATAGCCGTCAGGTTTTAGAACCCACCGCGGCACGTGTCAGCTTCGGATTCCCCGTATTGGATGGAGGCTCAGAGGTTTTGTACAAAGGAGGCATGGAACTGCAAATCGCCTGGCATGCAATGAGTCCTTCCGAAAGTGTAGAGGAAGAGGCCCGCAGACGCTTTGAAAAACTCCTGACCTTCTTCGACCAGATTCATACGGCACGGTTGAGTATCGACCAGAGCGGGTCAAAGACCGGCCAGTCTCACGTGTTTGATGTTGTCCTCGAACTGCACGTTCCGGGACGGGAAATTGTTGTTTCACACAGCCCACAGAATGACCGGCATGACCTGCACAGGCTTGTCCATCACGCGTTTGATGCAGCCCGCCGGCAACTCCAGGATTACAACCGGATACGGCAGGGCAAGATCAAACACCACGCCTGACACAACGGGAGCCTTCGATGGATACCAACAAGGTGAAGGCAGAGCTCACTGCTCTGCGCGACAGCATTGAAGAACGCATGGCGAAGCTGAAGCGTCATGTTCACCAGCGCGAGGAGCCCATTCCCCAGGACTTCTCCGAGCAAGCAGTGGACATGCAAAATGACGAAACCATGGTTGCGCTCGACGACGAACTGGACAGTCAGCTTGCTGATGTTGCAGCGGCGCTCGCCCGAATCGAGGCGGACAGCTATGGGGCATGCACGCAGTGTGGAGAAGACATTGAAGAAGCGCGCCTGGAAGCGCTTCCTGCGACACCGTTCTGTATCGATTGTGCCAGCAAAGCTGACATGAAACAGGCCTTACCGCGGTAACGTCACCGATACCGGTCACGTTCAGTCAGTCGGGATCCGGCTGAATCACTCCACGATCCTGGTCATTCCGGTTAAGCTCCACATGGTGAACCTGTGGGGGAGGAAGCGGTGAGCCAGGAGTTATCACGCACCACGATCGTTGCGCACGGTACCGTCGGGTTACCGATGGCGGTATTCGGGTACCCGTTGGCGATCTGGATACCGGCGCACTATTCGGGTGGGCTGGGCATCAGTCTTGCCACTGTGGGTACGATTCTGATGATTGCCCGTCTGTCGGATGTCATCACAGACCCCCTGATGGGTGAAATGTCGGACCGGTGGCGTACCCGTTTCGGACGACGCAAACCGTGGTTGTTTGTGGGTACGCCGGTGATGATGACCTCTGTGTATTTCCTGTTTGTCCCGCCGGAAGAGGTGGGCATGTTTTATTTCCTGTTCTGGCTGGCTGCGTTTTTTATCGGCAGTACGATGATTGTTTTGCCCCATCGGGCTTGGGGAGCTGAGCTTTCACCGGATTATCACCAGCGCAGCCGCGTCACCGCCGCCCGGGAGATTTATGTCCTTGTGGGGCTGATGGTCGCTGCGGCTGTACCGATGATTGTCGAGATCAATGCTGACGGCGGTAGTGGTGTCGCAGAAGTGTTCCTGACCATCTGGAACGACGCCATCGGCGCCTTCAGCGGTGATTTTGGCGACAAAACGGTTGTGGACAGGGCCACACTGACCGGGCCGGTGCTGGAGGGACTCGCGATATCGGTCATGGTCGCTTTGCCCATCTGCGCCATGATTGCCCTGGTTATGGTCAAAGAACCCGCTGCTGCGCCGACAGAAAAGCGTCCGTCGTTCAGGGACGGTCTCAAACTGGTTGCGAAAAACGGACCAATGATGCGCGTGTTGATCATCGCAGTCCTTGTTTACCTGGGCGAATCCTCGCGCAACGCCGTGTCCCTCTTTTTCATACGGGACATCGTCGGCGTACCAACCATTGGTGCTGCGTACTTTTTCTACTTCATCGCCGGATTTGCAGCTATTCCGTTCTGGCTCTGGTTGGGCCGGAAAGTCGGTAAACACCGGGCGTTCCTGGGCACGCTCATCACCGTTGCGCTCGTCAGCACCGCCAATCTCTTTCTGGACTACGGCGATTACCTGGTGTTTTTCCTGCTGTTTGTCGTCAAGGGTTTCTGCTTTGGAGGATTGCAGTTTCTGCCTCTGGCGATGATCGCTGACGTTGTCGACGTGGATTCTGCCAGATCAGGTGGCAAGCGAGCAGGCACCTATTTTGCGTTCCTCGGTTTTTCGGAGAAGATCGCCATTGCTTTCGGTACGGGTGCGGCGCTGAATGTCGTGGGATTGCTCGGATTCGACCCGGCAGGCGGGGTTGCTGCCAGTAGTGACGCAGGCGTTCTGTCATTGCGACTGGTGTACTGCATGGGCCCGGTTCTCTTCTATGGCCTTGCCATGCGACTCATCTGGAATTACCCATTGACACCGGCGCGGCACGCCCGGTTGCGGGAACGGCTCGAGCGACGCAACGCCAGACTGGCTGGTACGGCCAAAGGCTGAGATACCGCCAGAGCCAGGTCAACTTTCTACAATACGCGAGGTGTTCGGGTAGCCTAGCCTGTCGGTACATTCAAAGGAGACGTCGCTATGCAGAGTATTGGCGCACTGGATCTGAACAGGGCTGCAATTCACCTGGGGGACAATGAGGTTGTACCCATACCGGACTTCGGATTCGACCAGGATGCGTTTATTGACTATACCGATGAGCACTGTGTACCGGGCAAGCCCGGCCGGCTCATGTTTATCGAAACCACACCCGAGAGCTGGCCCGCGTGGGAGTGTCACACGGAAGGTGACGAGGTGGTTATGGTGCTCGAAGGCCGAGGGACGTTCTTTCAGCGCGATGGTGAAAGTGTCACCGAGATTCCGTTTGAAGCTGGCAGCACAATCATAAATCCCCGTGGAGTCTGGCATACCGCGGATGTGGACTCGACGATGGTGGCGCTCTATCTCACGCCGTGCCCCGGTACTGAACATGAACTTCGCTGAGGCACAGCCGGTTATTGGGCAGGTGGAAGTGTCTCGCTGTAAGGTCGAATCATCTGGGACACCGTCTCGCGAACGAACTCCATGGCCTCGGGGGTGGTAAAGCTTCCGGCAATGACCCCACCGGGGACCGGCATTGTAAATACCCGACCTTTAAGGAAAGGAAAACGGCGCTCGGCATTTGCTTGCCATCGGTCACGAAAATCCTGATCGGACCAGCCGCCGCCGGTGCCCCGGGAGTAAATGAGAAATTGTGTGTCGGGGTTTTCGACACCGACGAATCCAAGGAATGCGATGAGCTTGTTGTCCGCGGCGTTGTAGAGCAGGCGCCATCGTCGTTCGTCGTAGCCCGCTTCGTTTTCGTAGCTGAAACCGAACTCCGCATTCATGGCATGGAAGAACGCGGACCTGTGAATCATCACGAGAGTCGGGTTGCGCCGTGCAATCTGATGTTCGCGACCCCAGTCAGATCCAAGTGTTTCTTTGTGAATGTCGATTGGAAGATCGGCGAGGACTCTGGCGAGCTCGTCCGCGTTGGTTTCACTACGTGTGACGGTTGCCTGGTCGTAGACACCCCGAACGGCCAGTGTGTCCATCAGAAGAACAACTGGGCGAGGTTGAATTGAACCCATCTCCTGGGTTGAGGAGACGTTTGCCCGTTCGTAAAACCACCAGGCCAGCCCAAGGGTGAGAGCGATGGCTGCGGCATACATCGATCGCTTTGCAGATGGAGAGTCCGTTCGCGGTAGCGTGGGCGGATGCTCCGCTCTGCCGCTGGCAGCCTGGAGAGACGTCGATGCGGTAGAGCGTATACCGTCTATCAGCGTTGCATACTCGCCGCTTGTTTCACCCTTCCATCCTGCAAGATTTGCTGCCTGCCGACGTCGGTGGGCCAGTGGGGGTAAAGCATCGTCTATCGAAACTGGAACGAGAATGTCCCTGCGGGCGGCTTCCTCGACTTCACTTCTCACGTAGTCCGAATCTACGGATTGGTGTGACCAGACAACCACAACACAGGATGCGTCATCAATGGCGGCTTCGATCTCCCGATCGTAGGCCGCCCCTGCCTGGATATTCCGATCCCACCACACGCTGAACCCGTCTGCTTCGAGTGCATCGACAAGCGGCTTAACGCGCGATCGATCTTCGGACGCGTAGGACAGGAAGATGTCTGCCATCAGCTTTCCAGCTCAGTCGGGGGTGCTATTCCACCGCGCAGAACTTGGATTCCAGATCGAGGACCATCAGTAACCTGCCAAAGCCGATGAACTGTCCAATCATCATGCCAAGTTCGAGGATCTGCTCGTCCGTGAAGTGTTCTCGCATGCGATCGAAGAATGCGTCGTCCATATTGTGGTGGTCGAGAGCCATCCGTTCGGCGTATTCAAGCGCGATGCGTTCTGATTCAGTAAATGTGTTTGCCGGTTCGTCGAGCTGGGCAATCTTGTCTTCGGTCAGGTTGTGTTCTGCACCCTGCAGAAGCCGAGCATTCAGTCACGTGAAACAGTCATTGAGGCGTGCGATCTTAAGCCTTACAAGTTCGATCAGTTCCTCGTCGACCGAACTCCCCGCGCGGGCCGGCAGGTAGAACTTGAAGTAGCTGTCGAACAACGCCTGGCTGTTTGCCAGACCTCTGGTCGTTGATGAATCAGCGCCAGTTGCTTCCAATGCCTGAACGGCTTCGAGAACATGTGGCTCGAGTTCGTGATCTTGTTTCAGGGCGATACGCGCCATAACGGACCTTCAACTGCGTTCTGATTGAAATGCAATGTAACGCCGGAGCTGACGAGCATCAAATCCCGATGCTGAGCCGAATGTGTCTTACGTCACCAACAGCGGCTGCTAGGTACTGAATGTACTGAGAATTCCAGCTGGTGCATCGACAATCTGATGTGCACCGGCCGACTTCAGTTCGTTGTAGGAGCCATACCCATAAGTCACACCAATAGTTTCCATACCGTTGGCGAGCGCGCCAGCGATGTCGTGACTTCGGTCCCCAATCATGACTGTCCGTTCCGGGACCTTCGTTTCGCTCAGGGCGGAACTGAGTAGGTCCGCCTTGTCGACGTTGGTGCCGTCAAGCTCAGACCCATATACGCGAATGAAGTAACCACCCAGATGAAAGTGTTCGAGGATTCGATTTGCGAAGACATGGGGTTTGCTGGTCGCCACGTACAGGCGGATTTGCAGGCTATGCAGATCATCAAGAAGGTCAGCTATGCCTTCATACGGCCTGTTTTCAGCCCAACCGACGTCTGCAAACCTCTCTCGATAGTATTCCACGGCCAGGTGTGCGCGTTTTTCGCCAACGAGCGTTGCCATACTGGAGATAAGGGGCGGACCGATACACCACTCGAGATCGTCTGCATCTGGAATCTCTTCATCCAGCCGGTCGAGGGCGTATTGAATGCAACGTGTGATCCCCGGTTTGGGGTCAGTCAGAGTGCCGTCGAGGTCGAAAAACGCAGCTGCTTTACCAGCCAATCTCGTCGTCCGTTGCGTAGTGACCGTAAACAACCATTGGGAGAGAGCTGCTGTCTCCTGAAGGAGTATCAATACTGGACCGGAGTACTTCGATGTTTGATCTGCGTTTGCTCATTCGGGCGGTGAGCTTGTCTCCCCATTCGAGGGCGCCATCACGACTGCTGGCGAACACGTTGAATTGATGTTCAGACTCCTGATCGGCCGCTTTGGAGTTGTCGCCGAGCCAGACGGTGTAGGTAAAAAGAGACTGCATGGGTGTTAAAGATTCGCAATTCTTCTGTTGAGATCGTAGCTTTCTTCGGTCACCACTGCCTCGAGGGTTTCTACTCTTTTCTGTAAACCCTCTACCTGTTGTCGCAAGAGCTCGTTTTCGTTTTGAGCCAGTTTCAGATCCAGCTCTGCAAGTTTGTTCGCCGTTTCGGATTTGTATTGGAAATAGTGTTTGAGCAACATCGCAATGAGGAATGGCGAGGCAACAGCCAGAAGTATCAGCGCCAGTTCAAGTATGTCTGCCATGTGGACCTCGTGCGGTTCGGTTGTATGACGATTGTCGAGATTATTCGAATCACGGTTCTTTGTCTGCTTTCTGTTCCAGCATTTCAAGACCCGGACATGAACCGTGTACTCTAAGAGAACAGCCTGGTGGAAGAATCTGTGATGGGTAATATCGGCGATTGGTTAGGTATCGAATTTAGGGGCCATGCGGTTACGAGGCCGGGGAAGGTCAGACTCGAGGAGGTTCCACCGCGCTAGCTGTGTTGGAAGAGCTGAAACAGCGGTATCTCAACTTTGCGGAATTCGAGGCCAGGAACTACTCACCGTCCTACTGGTCTTTCACGACTGCTGTCGCTGACGATGCCAGGGTTCTGGAACTTCTGGCGACGCTTCCCAGGGCCAAACAGCAGCCAAACCTCTTGTTGGCTGTCGTTCGCTTGCTGCATGGCGTGGTAGGTAGTGGTCGAGAGTTTTGTCATGTGGTTACTCGCGATTGGGATCGGATACAGCCGGAAATCCTTGCGAGGTCCACCCAGACCAACGAGCCAGCTCGGTGTGCCGTTTTGCTCCCGGTCCTGGCCGGTCTTGCGGAACCCATTGTGCTGATTGAAGTTGGGACATCAGCGGGGCTCTGTCTGTTCCCTGACAAGTACACATACGACTACGGCAGGGTACAGCTGGTGTCAGGGGAAAGTGCAGCGCCTGCATTCAGTTGCGAGGTAAACAAAAAAACGCCGCTCCCGTCAAAACTCCCCGAAATCAGCTGGCGGGGAGGCATTGATATCCATCCGCTGTCAGTGATGGATGAGCAAGACATGGAATGGCTGAGACTCCTTGTCTGGCCCGAACACACTGAGCGTCTTGAGAACCTGAACCGGGCGATCCAGGTGGCGAAAAAAAGTCCCGCGGAAATCCTCGAAGGCGATCTCGTAGCCGGTCTGGAGGCACTGGTCTCGCGCGCGCCCGGCGATGCGAGTACTGTGGTGTTTCACTCCGCAGTTCTCGCGTATCTCCCTGTCGGTGAGCGGGAGGCATTCAGGAGAATCGTCGCAGATCTGGACCTCACCTGGATCAGTAACGAACATCCGTCTGTTTTTCCGGATATCGTCAATCAGTCAACTGTGGAAGTGACCCCTGACAGGTTTCTGCTTGCGGTTGACGGCACCCCCGTCGCGATGACGGGGCCTCACGGTCAATCGATCGACTGGTTCTGAAGGGACACAGATGCTCAGGGCTTCCTCGAGATACTGGCCTGCTTCGCCCTTCGTGAAATACAATCGCCGCAATCCAACAACAGTCCTCACCTATGATCAACGTAGGAGACACAGCGCCCGATTTTGAGCTGCCTGATGCGCAGGGGGAGATTGTCCGCCTGGGGGATGCGCTCGAAAACGGACGGACCATCGTCTATTTCTATCCGGCCGACTTCACACCCGTCTGCACGGCAGAAGCCTGTGCGTTCCGTGATGAGTACGAGGGATTGGAGGAGATCGGCGTGCAGATTATCGGCATCAGTCCCCAGAGTGTGGATAGCCATGAACGGTTTACCGAACGCCATTCGATACCGTTTCCGCTGCTGGCTGACACCAGGAAAAAGGTCATCCGGGCTTACGGTGTGGACGGCCCGTTTGGAGTGGGTGTCAGGCGGGCCACGTATCTGGTGGAAACGGACGGAACAGTCAGCAACCGGGTGGTGTCGGACTTTTTTGTCGGCTCACATATGGAGCTGGTGAAGGAGACGCTTCAGGACTGAATTTTGACGTTGTGCTCTTCGAACTTTTCCTGGATGGCGTCGAGGAAGAGGTCGCGCAGGGACACCATGCCAATTGCTTTGCCTTCGACGAGGACGGGGAGGTGTCTCACGTGATGACGGCGCATGAGGGCGATGCAGTGCATCACGGTATCCTGGGGTGTCACGGTCACCACGTCGCGCGTCATGACTTCGGACACCTTCTTGCTGCCTGATGCGTGCCGGTCGAGAATGACTTTGCGGACGTAGTCACGCTCGGAAACGATCCCAACCAGAATATCGTCGATCTGCACGAGCAAGGCGCCCACGTTCTTTTCATTCATGCACTTCAAAGCGTCGTGAACGGAGGCCAGAGGCGCGATCCAGTTTGGTTCTCTGGGTTTGCGCTCCAGCATATCGGCGACAGTGTGCATATCAGTCCCCCTAATCCCCCGGCAGGTTAGTATCCAGCCATTGGACCACTTCCGCCAGTACTTCGTCGCGATTCGTTTCGTTGAACATTTCGTGACGACCTTCGGCGTACCACCTGACGGTCAGGTTGCTTAACCCCGTTTCGGTGTACTTCTGCACCATCCGCAGAATGTCCTCCTGCTCACCGTGAACCGGATCGTCGGTACCCGCAAATATAAACGTCGGAAGTGTCCTGGGGAGCCTGGCGAGATTTTCGTCATTTGATGCGTGACCCACACCGGCGTACATGTCGCTGAGAGAACCTGTGGCGATCACAAAGCCGCACAGGGGGTCGTCCACGTACGCACGCACCTGATCCGGATCCCTGGAAAGCCATTCGAAACCGGTCGCGTCCCGACCGTCGAACGGTTTATTGGCGCTGCCGAACAGCAGTTTCTGCATGAGACCGCTGGCGCCCTCGGGGCCGAGCCGTCTTTGTTCGAACTTCAGTATCCAGCGGGGCAGGGGGTTTCTAGATGGCGCTTTGAACCCGGGGGAGCCCGACAGGATGAGGCCATCGATAGAGTAGCCATGTCTCGTGATGTACTGCTGGGAGATCATCGCGCCCATGCTGTGGCCGAGGAGCACTATGGGCACACCGGGACATTCGCCCGCAATGTATCGATTGAACTCATACGTATCGGCCAGGACCCGGTTCCAGCCATCAGGGCCCATATATCCAATGTGCTCATCCGCTGTCTTACCGTGTCCACGGTGATCGTTGGCGTATACCCGATAACCCGCTTCATTGAGCCCGCGGGCAACCCAGTCATAACGCTGAGCGTGCTCCCCCATACCGTGAGCGATGTGTACGACGGCTTTCGGCGAAGGGGTGTCCCAGTGATATGCGGCAACGGGCCATCCGTCACTGGCAGTAAGCGTAAACTCTTGCATAGGGTGTCTCTGACGTGTCAGCTTTTGTCGTCTGGATCCTTCGATTCACGCCGAGGTGGCGTGCCGGGCCAGTCCGGTGTCGCGTCTTCGAATGCCTGACGCATCATATTCAGGGGATTCATACTGTTGAGCTGTTTGAGATGAGCTCTCAGTTGTTCCTGGTGTTCCATGAAAGCCACGATACTCTGTTCGATGTATCTGGCAGCCACACTCCCGAGTTGATCACCGTAAAACCGGATCATCTGTTCGATGACCCGATTGGTGAGGACGGTGCCGTGACCATCTGCTTCCTGTTCCGCAAGGATCTGCAGTAGCACGGACCGTGTAATGTCAGATTTATCCCGGCTGTCGATGACTTCGATACTCTCACCTTCGGTGATGAGATTGCGGATGTCTTCAATCGTAACGTAGCGACTCTCGGTCATGTCGTAGAGCCGGCGGTTGGGATATTTTTTGAACTGGTGCATTTCTGCTCAGCAGCTTGGATAGATAAAACTGCGTAATCCGGATTTGGTGTCGAAGCGATTCCAGTCGTTCGGGTCCTGTGACAGGCGGTCTGCAACGACTCTCAGAACGTCGGGATTCATCGCCATACCGGTGTGACTGCCAAGGACACGGATGTTCTCTGTCGTCGGGCTGTCCGGCTCGACACATGTCCGCCAGTGCACCACACCGTCTTCTTTGCTGTAAATAGCGGTACATGGCATACCCAGGGGTTCAGTTTGCATCTCTGGATTGGGCAGCCGGTCCCTCATGTCTTCGACTGTCAGTCCGGACATCTGTTCGAAGAGCTTCTCGACCATTGGACTGGTCGAGGCGCCACTGTCCGCCATAAACGGGCTTCCCAGCGTCACCACACAGCGAACAGCGTCAGGGAACTGGCGTGCTATCTCCCTGGAGAACACACCCCCGAGACTCTGGCCTACCAGAGAGATCTGTTCTCCATAGACCTGGTGTGTGCGGTAGAAGCGTTTCATCACACTGTCTAACAGGCGCGGGTCGCCTGAGTTGGTACCTTGCAGCCAGGGTAATGCCTTGTAGCCAAGCTGAGTCAGGAAACGACGCAAAAGCAGTGTTGATTCGTCTCCGCCCATGAAACCAGGGAGCACCATGACCGCGTGGCCGTCACCCTTCGGGGCACAGGACAGAAGTGTCGGCCAGGACATGCCAAGCCGGCCCGCTTCAAACATGACTCTCGGTAATTCCGTGATGGAATCGAAAAGACTCGGGGTACCAGCTTTGGTCTGCTCTACATCGATTTCTTCGTAGTAGCTCAAAATTATCTCACCCTGTTTGTCTAACTATCGTTTCTATCGATATGCACGTCAAGAATATGTTGCACTGCAAAATGTATGCAATGACACAATATTCGTCTTTGGTTTGTAATTTTTGGTGCGCTGCAAGATGGGCGCATGATGGGCGGTTGACCTGAAAGCAGCGTCAGCGCACCATCCTCAGGGACATCAGCCGGGAAGGGGACTCTTAGTGGCGACGTACATCATGATCAGCACGCTGACCGATGAAGGGCGGAAAACGTTGAAGGAAAGGCCTGAACGTCTGCAGGCTGTAAACAAGGAACTTGAAGAAATGGGCGCCCGTGTCATCCATCAGTACGCAGTGCTCGGCGGGTACGACTTCGTCAACGTGCTCGATGCACCCAGCAACGAGGTAATGGCGCGTATCTCCATGGAACTCGGCGCACGGGGCACGATCAAGATCATGACACTGCCAGCTGTCGGTATAGATGAGTTCGTCAAGATGATGACGGAAAACCCGCAACGGAGCTGACGCCATGGGCCAGTATGTGCTCCTGATGCGTGACCACTCCAGCGGGGTCAAAGCCATCCACAACAACGTCAAGGTACTGGAGGGGGTTAAAACCTCTCTGGAGCGTTGGGAGGCCAAGATCATCGCGAGTTACCGCACGCTGGGTGAGTTCGATCAGTGTGTGTTCATCGAAGCGCCAAACAACTTCCTGGCGTACCGGGCGACACTGGCGCAGGAATTGAGCGTAACTGCTGAGACGATCATTCTCCCGGCGGTCGAGATGCCGCTCTTCCAGCGACTGCTGTCACAGTCGATCAAAACCGCCGGACCTCACGAGTGGCAGCGCCAGTGGTGGTGCCGAATTGTGCGGGTTGCGATGTACCAGTATTCGTTCGGGCGCTGGGGGCGCAAGATGTTCACCGATCATGAGGTGTTCGGCAAAGAGAAGTTCGATGATGTCGACGGTCCCTGCATTGTCGTTGCGAATCACGCGAGTCACTGGGATCAGTACTGTCTGATGAAAGCGATCCCCTGGAGGATTCGCACGAACCTGTTCTTTGGCGCGGCTGCGGACCGTTGGTTTCTCAAAGGCCGCAAGGAAATCACGCTCCAACCCTGGTACAACTCCCTGGTCAACGGCTCTTATCCCATCCGGCGGGGTGGGGGATCGAAAACCCTGGACTACCCTAAGTGGCTCTTGAGCAAAGGTGCGAACCTCATGTTGTTTCCGGAAGGGACCCGGGCGCGGGGCAGGGATATGTCACGATTCAAACATGGCGTTTCGATACTCGCTCTCGAAGCAGGTGTACCTGTCGTGCCGGTGTACCTCGAAGGTCTCGGGAAGATCCGCCCACCTGGTCAGAAACAGTCCACCCCGGGACCCGTCGCTGCCCATGTCCTTGATCCGATCTACTTCGAGCCGGGAACGGAAGTACCGGCCGCAACAGACAGCATCTACCGGTCAATGCAGGCTAAACACGAGGAACTGAAGGCCAAAGGGACCTTCGACTGATCGCGGCTAAAGCCGCTCCTACATCGCGATTTAGCTACCTCTGTAGGAGCGGCTTTAGCCGCGATCTTACAACCGCAGCGGTTCGTCGACCTGACTGGTCAGCCCTTCGATCTCGTAAGACATGATCGCAAGATCATGCACATTCCCTGCACGGTCCTCGATATAGTCAGCCAGCAGAGCCTCGGGCTGAAAACCAAGGCGCTGGAACGCCGCCTGGGCACCGGCCTGATCGGGTGTCATGTGAGCAATGATTTTCTTTAGTCCCAGATCGCGGGCCACATCGAAGATTTTTGATGTGAGATGCCGACCGAGACCTTTGGAACGAAGCGCAGCAGCAATATTGATGCGGATTTCGCCCACTCTGCGGGTCCAGTATGCAGGGTTGGTGTCCACCGTTGCGTATCCGACAACCTGATCGCCGTCCATCGCCAGCAGCGAAACCGTGTTTCCGGACTTTACGTTCTTCAGCCAGTTGTTGACGGCGGTTGCCTTGGTGATATCGACCCTGAGAAACAACAGGTCGTTTTCGTCGAGCCCTTTGGCGAATGCGAGGATCGCTTCTTTGTCGTCAGGTGTCGCTGGGCGAAGTGTGAGGACGGTGTCGTCGTCGAGGGTGATATTCTGGGGGTAGGACGTTAGGACTGCTGCGACGTCATCGGTGCGTGACATTGGGTCTCCGTTTGTTGTTGTTATGCTGCCGCTTCAATACCGGCAGCAGCTTTCAGTTCTTCAAAGGTTTCATCTATGTAGTCCGCCATCCGGTCCAGGTCTTCCAGGAGACGCGGATCGCTGACCAGGTTGAAATACAGGTTCTGGTTGTAACTCATGATCGCCGTCCCGTAACCGAGATTCCCGCCGAGCATCAATACTGCGAAGTTGTGCTCCACCGCTTGACCCAACAGGTACTGTGTCGTCTGCACACCCGGCACGTTAGTGCAGGTGAAATTGAAACCGGCCATGGGCAGGCGAGGTCCGAATGACGGCAGAAGCGGTAGCGGAAATTGTGCCGCGGGAGCTGTGAGATCGAACTGTGTGCCGACCAGCTGGCTGCCCATCATGGCTATCGGTGGCGCAGGTGGGATGACTTCAGTCATGAGCTGCAGCGCCTGGGCTTCGCGATTCTGTTTGATGCTCTCCGTCTCCCAGCGTACAGCGTCGAGGCGTTCAGTCATCGGCATGGGTGCTGCATCGAAAAGCGGAAATATGCCTGACACGCGGTTGCCGAGCGCACCACGCTCATCTTCCCGTCTCACGTTGACGGGACACATGACACGGAAGTGCTGACCGCCGGTCGTTGTCCCCGCTGTTGAAACGTAGCGGGCCGCTGCTTCAACGACAATTGCGAGAACCACATCGTTGACAGTCCCGCCGAGTTGGTTGCGGATTCGACGAACGTCCGCGAAAGAAACCTTGCGCCAGCAAAGCTGCCGCTTCGGACCCACGGGCCCACGGTTCCAGGGTGCGGTGATGACGGGTTCGGCGACGAACCGGGTCATGGACTCAGCGGCTCGGCGAAGGAGCTCACCTTTCGGTCCACTCAGATCGTTGAGGCGCAGGTTCTGTTGCGTCAGGCGTTCGGTGGTTTCGCGTACAGCTTCTGTAGCGACCGTCAGCGGGTCAGGCAGGGGCGCCGGATCCCACTCAGGCGGTGTTTCGGTTTCAGCCTCAGGATTCTGCTGCAGATCAAACAGGACCAGGGATATGTCGACCCCGGACGCCCCGTCCACCATGGCGTGGTGGGCAAGCTGCAGCAGGATGGTTTTGCCGGGAATGCCCGTCAGGACATAAATGCACCAGAGAGGCCGGTCCCTTGGCAGAAGCGGCTCGGATAGTTCGAGGCATGTGGCCAGCGCGTCTTCAAGGGTTGCGGATGAAGGAACCTCGTGGTGCCTGACGTGGTTTGTGATGTCGAAATTAGGGTCGTCTACCCACTTTGGGTGTGCCAGGTTGAACGGCACGAACACAAGGCGCTGGCGGTATCGTGGGATACGGTGCAGGCGGCTTTCGATGTGGTCACGGACAGACTCGTGATCGAGTTCCCCGTCAACAACCGCAATCCCGGCTCCATGCATCGGTGTGCTTGCGGTTTCAGAATAGATGAACGATGCGTCGTGGTCTGACAGGCGCATGTGCAGTCCCTTAGTCTTAAAGCTTCTGTTTGTTGTTACTTATTACTACTGTTGTCACTGCTCTGGCTGGCTCCCGCCATCAGGGCAAAGAAATTCTGCCATGGGGCCATGGAGTTCACGAACATGTTGCGCATGAATTCGTCACGTTGCTCCTGGGACGACTGCAGGTTTTCGCTGAATGATTCGAGCATCTGTTCATGGAAAACCTGCACGTCCGGCAACCCCATCAACCGACGCATTTCTTCGGGGGTGAGGTCCACCTCAACATTGATCTTCATATTTTTCGTCCTTCCGGCCGAGGGGCGCGCATGGTACGCGTCTGAAGAAACTATGTCATCATCGGGATATGAGCGATCCACGATCACCCCTGGGGGAAGCCCTGGCGCTCCGTGAATTCTGGGACCTGCACGGAGATCCCGTCCTGCGCGGCGAAGGTGTTCCTCGAGGCGATGGGAAGCTGGTTATCCTGTTACCGGGGCTTTTTGCCAACGACATTTACCTTCGCACGTTGCGCCGCTGGCTTGGCTGGATCGGCTACCAGGTAGAGACGTCGCGTCTTGCACTCAATGCCGGATGTGCGGACCGGCTGCTCGATCAGGTAGAAACGTCGGTGCGGCGGAGGATCGACAGGCACGAGGGTCAGATAGCGGTGATCGGGCACAGCCGCGGTGGCATGCTGGGCAAAGCCCTTCTTACGCGTCTCAACTATACGTCCGATGGCAGCACCGAGGTCACCCACTTTGTTGCGCTGGGATCGCCGGTTGGAGTTGCATTGAACAAGGGAAAAGACGGTCTGGTACAGATGGCACAGGGGACGGGGCAAAACAGCGCCAATTCGTTTGTAGTGGATGCCGGCAGACGCGCTATGCGTTTCCTCGACCCGGACTGCACATCACCCCTGTGTGGCTGCCGTTACATGGACGACCTTCTGGAGCCGCTTGAACCGAGTGTCCGAACGACGACGATCTTTTCGGTGGATGACCCCATCGTGGCGCCCTCAGCGTGTCCGATTGAAGGTGCAAACAACATCGAGGTGGGCGGCTCGCATGGCGGTCTCGTCTTTAACAAAGAGGTGTATCCGCACATAGCAGAAGCGTTACAGTAGGAACCTACAACACAAAAAAGAGGTGAACCGCATGGACATCATTCGAGTCATTTGTGCAATCATCCTGCCGCCACTCGGCGTTTTCCTTCAGGTCGGGATCGGCGCGCAATTCTGGATCAATATCCTGCTGACACTACTTGGGTACATACCTGGGATCGTGCACGCAATCTGGATCATCGCCAAACGCTGAACTCTGTAGGAGCGGCTTCAGCCGCGATGAAATCCGATGGAGTCTTTCAGTCCGGCAGTCCCAGAACCCGCTTGGCGATGATGTTCCGCTGGATCTCGTTCGATCCGCTGTAGATGGACGCCGCGCGTGTTGAGAGAAACGTGCGGGTCCACTCCCTGGCATCTTTCGGAAAATCATCCCCGGTCCAGCCGTAGCCGCCAAATCCTCTGAGCCGACACATGAGGTCGGACTTCTCCTGTTGCAGCTCAGTCCCGTACATCTTGAAGATGGAGGTGGCAGGCCCAGGGGTGTTGCCGTCCTGGGATTCCTGGACGGTCCGCCGCTGAGTCAGGCGAAATGCCTGACTGTTGAGGTTGTGGGTGATCACCTGCTGCCTGATTGCAGGGTCGTCAATACAACCGTCGGCTGATTCTCCTACATATTCGCGGGCAACCTCCTGGAGCGACTTGCCAGGATCGCGCTCACGATTGCCTACCAGCGAGGACATACCGGAACGTTCGTGTTGCAGAAGTCGCTTGCCGACTGTCCAGCCTTTATTGAGCTCTCCAACGAGGTCGTCTTTGCGCGCAACAGCATCGTCGAAGAAGGTCTCGCAGAATGGTGAGTTGCCGCTGATGAGTTTAATGGGTTTTACGGTGACCCCAGGCTGATCCATCGTCAGGAGCACAAAGCTGATCCCCTCGTGTTTGGGCGCATCGGGATCGGTTCGAACGAGACAGAACATCCAGTCTGCGTGCTGAGCGCCGGAGGTCCAGATCTTCTGGCCGTTGATGACAAACTCGTCACCCTTCAGCACCGCCCGCGTGGAGAGCCCGGCAAGATCGGAGCCGGCCCCGGGCTCGCTGTAACCCTGGCACCATGCGACTTCGCCACGCGCTATGGGTGGCAGATGCCGCGCTTTCTGTTCGTCCGTCCCGTATTCGAGAAGCGTCGGGCCAATGAGTCCGGTACCCATACCCATGAGTGGCGGACGAGCATCAATGCGGCGCATTTCCTCCACGAGGATGACGTATTCCTCTGTGCTCAGACCCGCGCCGCCATACTCTTCCGGCCAGATCGGTACCGTCCAGCCACGATCGACCATACTTTCCAGCCAGAGCCGCACGTCGGGGTCATTGATCTCGATTTTTGTGCTGCCTGTCGGAATCTGCCCGTCACCACGCGCCCCGTCGGGGCAGTTCTCGGCCAGCCAGGCTCTCGTCTCCTCGCGAAATGCGCTTGCGTTACTCATGTTCCCCCCAGATTAAGATGTTCAGTTGAAAAGATCAGGCGGGTGTACACCCAGACGCGCGGCGGCGCTTTCTGCCCCTGCGATGATGATGGCGGTCAGCTCGTTATCAAACCGAATGTTCGGACGCCGGGCAAGGTTGTTGATCTCGGCAACAAACCGTCCCATTTGTTCGTTGTTTGCCGCGTCGAACGCAGTGGAAATCGATCTCAGCATGTGCGGGTCGCCCATGTGCCAGATCGTTTCGTCTTCACTTTCGCCGTAAGACCTCAGCATGGCAAGGCAGACGTTGATTTCCGTGTCGGCACACAGGGAGCGCCAGGGATCTTCTGCAAGAAACTGCCTGAGCTTCGCGGCATCTTCATGTTCCAGCGCTTCGACACCGGGAATGTCGACCTCGTTGGAAAGGTCGACGAGGATGTTGAAATCGACCATGTCTTCTTCGGCGAGATCGCCGAGTGCCTGTTCCGCACCTTCACTCAGTCCAGCTCCCAGGACATCGATGATGATGTCGCGGATCTCGCTGGCACGGGCAAGGTAATAGTCGGCATCACCCCGGACCCGGTCCCTGCGAACGTGCAGGTAATCTCTCCAGCCGAGCAATGGTGTGATGGAAGACATGTCCCGATTAAATAACGACAGTGGACAATTGACAACGTGGGGAATCACCTAGTGCCTTCATGGCAGAGGGGAGAACCCGTTCACAAGCTGCGAAAGGTGCTTACAAACTGTCAAATTAGCGTGACCTCTCGCCCCTATAATCCTCAATCATCGGCTCAACCAGGTTAGAAGTATGGATATTGCGGTCGTTGGCGGCGGTTCGATGGGAACGTTGTTGGCTCATCGGCTTATCGAGGCAGGAGAAGATGTCACTTTAATTGATAGAAATGGACGATTGAGGGACATTCGTGAGAATGGACTGCGCCTGACGGATCTCGAAGGAGTCACACGTGTGGTCTACCCACAGAAAATGTGTCAGGACTTCCGGGAAGCCGGTCCCCACACCCTGGTTATTCTGGCTACCAAGGCTCACGACCTGCCTGGGCTGGCGGAAGGCATCGGGTCGCTGCTCCATTCGGAATCCACGGTGATGACGATTCAGAACGGTATCCCCTGGTGGTACTTCCAGCGCATGCCGCACAAAGCCTGCACCCAGCTCACATCTCTTGATCCGGATGGTGCTCTGGAACGGCACATACCTGCAGAGCAGATTGTCGGGTGTGTCGCGTATCCCGCTGCGATGATGACGGACGACGGTACCGTTGTGCATGTGGAAGGTGACAGGTTTCCGTTGGGTGAACTCGACGGCGAGATTCGACCGCGTACCCGGCAGATAGCAGCGACGCTCGAGAATGCAGGATTTCGAAGCCGCCTTCTCGAAGACATCAGGAGCGAACTCTGGCTCAAAGCCTGGGGGGCGCTGTCCCTGAATCCCATCAGTGCGCTGACACACGCCACCATGTCCGGGATCTGTGAACACAAAGAAGCGAGGGATTTGCTGGCGCGCATGATGGAGGAAGCGCAAACCGTCGCGGAAGCGCTTGGTGTCACATTCCGGCACACAATTGAAAAACGCATTGCTGGCGCGCATGCAGTCGGGCCGCACAAGACATCGATGTTGCAGGACGCGGAGGCAGGACGTGAGATGGAAGTTGAGGCGCTCATCGGCGCTGTTGTCGAACTGTCCCGGATAACGGAAGTGCCTGTCCCTTCTATCGAAGCGGTGTACGCGTGTGTTTCTCTGCTGAACGAGCAGATTGCAATGGATGCGGCTTAAAGGCACCTCATGCTCAGAGCGCGCGATAGGTTTATTTAAGGTGCCTTTAAGCAGACTCGCTTGCGCCCCGTCGCGATAGTGCGCGTATGAGCAAAGACCCGAACATTGCCATCGCCGTCCCTGTGTGCCACAGCAGGATCACCAGGTAGACAAACAGCATCTGCGTTGAGTCTCCAAACAGGATAGCCGTGATCTGCGCCACCAGCAGGAGGGTTGCGACGGCACCTGTCACATAGGCATCGCGCTTGCCGATCGTATCCTGCTTGCCGGAGCCGATGGAGCGCAACATCTTGAAAGCAGTGTTCCCATAGTGAATGAGATGAACCGCGAGATAGAGAATGCTTGAGGTAAGCCAGAGAGAGCGATCTTCGACCAGCACTGCAGAGAGGACTTGGGGGACCAGGGCAAATGCCACCACCAGTCCCGATGTCTGAAGCAGCGCGATCAGGTGGTCACGTTCGCGGGGGCTGAGCGATCTCGCGCTCACAGCTGATACGATGCCGCTGAAACCTGCGACGGCGATACCGACTTCGGCAAAGTTCTGCAGGGTGTCCAACACGTCGCCGCTCCATTCTTCCCGCATACAGACTACACGAGGAGTCATGGTCCCGGAATTGCCTAGCTCCCGAACCGATATCGTAACTTCACGATCAGGGTGTCGATGATTGGGTCGTCGATGGCGTCCTGCAGAAGGGTGTCGAAGTCCTCGTGTATCCTGTTGTCCAGATTGGATCCTCGGGTATAAACCACAAACAGGTCAGATAACGGCCCGATTTCCCAACGGTAGCGCAACTGGGCCGAGAGTCGTGAGATCGTAAAGTCGTCCGGTGCCGCCAGGGGATCTTTCACGCGGTCGATCAGACTGCCGGGTGAGCGGGGTACCGTGTAGAAATCGCTTTCATCCGCCTTGATACCGATCCATTGCATTGTCAGGCGTAGTTGCTGTTTTGCCGTCAGGAAGAAATCGACCGACATCGAGGGTGCAAGCTCTGTCGCGTCGAAAGTGGTCAGACTCCTGTCTTCGATATGGAGCAGCCAGTTGTTGCGCCATTTCCAGCGAAGATCCAGATTGAGTGAAAAGCGGTGAAGCGGGTTCCACGTGAACCCCCAGTCCAGAAAGTACTGGGGATCACCCAGATCTTCGGAACGCACACCGAGCTGCAGGGAGGTTGAGAATTTCTTCGACGCATCGGTTCCGTAGGCGCCTGAAACGAAATAGCCGTGTTCAGTTTTGTAGGTGCCGTTTCCGCGGCTGTTGCGGTCGTCATAGTACGATGGCAGCAAGTCGACTTCCGCGCGGATTTCGGCGTTGTTGGTGAAGACCCAGGTGAAGTACGAACCCAGAAACGTGCGTGAACGGTCGCCGTGCGTGTTTGTCCCTGAACTGATGAAGAGGCTCCGGCTGCGGCGCTGCAGATTGTCAGGCAAGTCCTGAGACTGATTAGTAAACAGGCTGTACTGGAAGGACAGTGCGTCGTTTCTTCGCAGGAACCCTAGATCGGAGATGTCGAGTTTGTCGTCCAGAAGGTCGATGGAGAGCTCGTGTCCGATTCCTTGTCGTGGCGTCCAGTTGATGTCGGTCCACAGTCCATAACCGGTGGCGTCCTGGGTATCAGACGCGACGAGTTGTGTGTCCCACGACCACTTGCCATCTGGAGATAACCAGTGCGTGTCGATGCCATGGACAGTCGCGTCATCGCGCTCGGGGTGCCGGGTTACGGTTCCCATCCATCCGATCGATTTACGGCCAGCCCCGCTCGAATCTTCGTACAGCAGGCGTGCCACACCAAACTCCCTGCCGTCAGCACGCACTCTCACGTCGGTGCCGGACAGATCATGTGTGCCGTCGAGTTCAACTTCCTTTTCCAGGGCACCCAGCACTCCGTATCGCAGCGCGCCTGCCTGGCCAACCACCTTGACCGCACCGGCCAGCTCAGTAGGTTTGCCGAATTCCACGCTGGGAACTGAAACACCGTCGGGCACATCGACGTAGGTTGCAGCCCCGCCGATACGGCGCGTGTTCAGCAAGGTGGTTGGTTCGACGTCAAAGAGTGGCGGTGGTTGACGACCCCCCTGGCTGCCGAGGAATTCAAATGGACGAGAGCGGGGGGAGGTCACGAACACCTCTGTACCTTCCAGAAAAAACAGTCGTTTTTCAGGGAAAAAGGTCTCGAAGGCGGTGAGATTAACCACCACATCGTCCGACTCCACGGCGCCGAAGTCAGGGTTGGCGGTTGCTGTCAGCTGGAAGTTGCTGCTGGGACGCCAGAACAGGTCAATCCCTGCACGTGTTTCCGATTCGCTTTTGATGTCGTCCACGGTGCCCGAGAGGTAGGGAAACATGGCCCATTGCTGACGCGGATCGACGTTGTAGACCTGCATGGGTTGAAGGGCGGACATGAAGCGGGCGCCTGATTCCGGCAGCGCCGGCCAGCTGTACTGTTCATTGGCGTGAGCGACCTTTCGCTGCACCCAGAAAGTGAAGCGGCGT
This sequence comes from Pseudomonadales bacterium, assembly GCA_028277965.1. Taxonomy (GTDB): domain Bacteria; phylum Pseudomonadota; class Gammaproteobacteria; order Pseudomonadales; family Azotimanducaceae; genus UBA4421. The sequence goes on along the minus strand of JANQFF010000367.1, from coordinate 7,753 downwards.
TCGTCCAGGCTGCTTGGCATGCTCATGATCGACCACGGGATAAACATCTCTGCGCTCCACCCGTCGTCACGCACCGCTGTTTCACCGATCCACGCACCGTCCCATTGACGGGTGAAGTTGCGTTCCGGAGCGATCTTCCCGTCTGCCTTGGTGCCACCCAGATTGAGTTCAAACCAGTATCCGTACAACCCGTCGCCGGATGTATCCAGCGTGATACCGAAGCTGTCGCGGTTGAGCTCCTGGTCTCTGTTGGATAAACGCCGGACCAGCGTATCGGGAGGCTGCTCCATCACCGCAGCCACGTACAAACCCTTGTCGGTATAAAGAAATCGCGTGTGCGTGGAAAACTCAGGGATTGTCAGCGTATCGGGTTCGGTCACCCGCATGTTGTCGTGCGCGGACAATTGTTGCCAGATTGGTTCGTCGATCCTGCCGTCGATACGAATGTCGGCTTTGCTGACGTATTGCAGCAACATGGTCCCGGTCGGCGTGTCTGGCGTTGCCGCCTGGCTGTGCGCAACCGCGAGTACAAAAACGCAGGTGGTGACGTTACAAAGTGTTCGTGGTGAGCACTTCACCAGATTGGCGTCCCGGGGAAACCGGGAATTATGCCAGACCCAGGGCGCTCAATCCGACAGGTTCACGAGGGTGAGTGTTCGTACACCACGTGGCAGATATCAGCAAAACTGGGCGCTTCGGTGATATCCACAGGCAGGTGCAGACGGCGAGCGATGTCGCTCGCCGAAAAGATCCCTCTGATTTTGTTGTCTGAGGTGACCAGGAAGTGCTGACAATGTTCTTTTGTGAGCGTTGCAACCACATCCCGGATTCGAGCGTGCTCGATCTCATCGTAAGCGACCGCACGTATCTCGTCGCGGTGAACCATGACATCGCGGACCTCAATGTCTGCTCGCGCCGTTCCCTGGCCGATCATGTGCCGGGTACGCTCACCGTTTAAATCACGGAATGCAAGCATCCCGAGAAACTCGTCGTCGTGAGCGACCACGAGGACAAGTTTGACGTGCGCTTTGCGCATCAGCGATTCAGCGTCGGCGACTGAAACCTCGGCTTCAATAACGACAGGTTGTGTACGGGAAAAGTCAGTGAAGACCTCGCTGGCGGCGGATTCGAGTGATATGCGCTGGTCGATATCGGGCCGTGCCAGCGTGGCGACGGCACCGATGGGTCTGGTCCGAAGAACTTTCGCTTGTGCCACGATATCTCCCCGAAGTCTGTTCTTCGTTCGAGTATACGCCCGCTGGTGAGCGGGGCATCGCGTGATGAGAGGGGTGTTGTCCTACTGCAGGCCTGTTGTTGGGCGGGCAATCCGATAAATCGAGATGGAAAGGGACAGCTATGCTGAGTGGACGCTGGAATCTTCACTGTTGTCCTAAGTTGGCATGCGAAAGACACCCGCAGGCTCTGCTTCCATGACCCTTTCATTACGGAAGGGGTGGGGCATCTTCCTTGAATTCCGGGCCTGCGACAGGAATGTTAGCCTGTGCCATAACGGGGGTGGTTAGTTGACGCAATTCGAGGTTGCCGCTCTTCTGATCTCGCTCGGATTCATCAGACGGTCGACCTATCACGCTCTTGTGTTGAGTATCTTGTTGTTCATTGTTGTTGTCATCGCGCCAGCCACGGGAAGTCTCACAATCACACTGTAGAGACAGTTTTTTTCACTCAGAATCGATTTCGATCGGACGAAGGATGTATGCTATCGCTTTACAGGACAGGCTCTTGCCTGGGGACAGATAGAAGTGAAAAACCGGACGGACCGGACGACGCTGGGTCAATCCAAAATCGTGGTTGTGGGCAATACGTCGGAGGACCCGTTTGCGATTGATCTGGCTTTCAGCCTGGGACAGTCGAGGGATGTCGCTGATCTCATCAGCTTGAAGACTTTCACCAACTCTGAGTTCTGTCCACGCTTCATCTCTGACGAGGAGGACCTGGAAAGCATCGGGTCTGGTTTGCGCGGCAAGATTGCGGTCATTGTCAGCACGAGTAATCTCTTTGTCAGCCGCCAGGATCTGGCGATGCGCAATTTACTGATTGCCCGCAGTGCCAAGGAAAACGGCGCTGAGCATGTGATACTGATCGAGCCGGACCTCTACTACAGCGCTCAGGACCGGGGTCCACACGAGACACTCGGCGAAACGAAAGAACCCCGTAGCGTTGACGATCTGAAGAAATTCGATGGGCAACCTTTCAGTGCACGGCTGTACGCACAGATGCTGAAGCTCGCGGGAGTCGATCGGGTCCTCACGGTTCACAACCACTCATTCTCCGTGCAGCAGATCTTCAGGAAGGAGTTCGGAGACAACCGGTTCCACAACCTGATCCCGTACGATATCTACGCGGACTACCTGATGAACTCCAACATACTGGCCACGGGATCCGATGGGGAAAACCTGGTGCTGGTAGCGCCGGATGCGGGTGCGAAGAGTTTTGTTGTAGAGATGGCGGAGCACCTGCCCCTCGAAGGCACACGTGTCCTGCAGATGGAAAAGCAGCGTCATGGCGAACGGGAGGTCGAAGTACAGTTTCAGGGGGAAGAAGCGGCTGCTGAAGATCTCATTCGCGGCAAAGACGTGGTTCTGTTCGACGACATGGTTCGCACGGGATCGACGGTCGTCAACGCATTCAGAGTGATACAGGAAATGCAGCCCCGCTCGGCGATTTTTGTCGTCTCACACTTCTACGCAAGTGAGGAAGGCAGGGAAAACATGTCACATGCGGCGATCGACGAGATTCTCACTCTAAACTCTCTGCCGACGGTTCTGAACCGGGATGTTCAGGGGCGCCTGCGACGCAAAATGGTGGTGCTGAAAATCGAACGCTGGCTTGCCAGAAACCTGGCACAGATTCTTGAGCGGGAAGTCGATCCTGAGGCGACGTTCTATCAGATCGATATGTCTTCGACACATCCGCGGTTTCGGCGGAAGATCCACTCGAACACACAGTTGAGCGAGTTAGATGGCCGAGGGTGATGAAGTCATTGTTGTAGCCAACGTGTTCGTACAAACACCAGTGCGGTCAGATGGGGTCTTTTTTTGGCTAGAACTGATACCCAAACAACTCAAGGTCCCGAGCATGGTACTGCTCTATAAGTCTCCTCGATCTGTTGTCATAGTAGCTACGATAGTGGTCATGGCGGGAGCGGTTTAAGTAGGGAAGCTCAGTCTCAATTTCAAGGTCCTGACAAAGGTGTCGAAAATCGTCAGAGAGAGACTCTTGCCGCAGTACCCTGTCTACTAAAAGTTGCCCCCTGTTATCACAAACAAACTCCTCGAGTGTGAGGTAGCGTGGTGGTCGGGATCGCTTATTGGCAACCTGCCAATCCAGATCGGTTTTCCAGCGGCTCCATCCTTTTGCGTTCAACCAATCGGCAAATTCCGGGAAGGTTGATCCAACGATCGCGTCATGATCTTGGTGGCGATGTGACTCAGATATAAAACGCCAGAGTGATACATTCAGATCGAACGGATTTCTGATGACACTGAACCAGGTGTAACTACCGTAAGCTGGTGGAAGTGCCTCCCGGAGTTCTCCGGCTGTACTGTGATTGTTGTAAGAGAAGTATTCCGAGATGCTGATACTCTTCAACGCTTTTTCAATGCTAGTTCCGCCAGTTTTGTAGACATGTATAAAAACGAATTTGTGGGTGTGGGAAACGAGCATAATCAACCAGGCGATAGAACCGACGATGTACTATTCAATATCGACAGCTTCTACCGCGCCATCAATCGTGTACCGGTTGTACCAGGACATCATGTACAACACGGTTCGCATGAAGTTCGACGGTCGGGTACCGGTTCCGTGGTACTGATCGTTGAAGCGGATGAGTTTGCTGGGGACATCCCGGATCTTGAGTGCAGCGTAGTATTCCTCGGACTGCGACATCGGCGTCCTCAGATCCTGCTCGCCCGTCATGACGATAGTTGGCGTATTGACCTTGCCGACGTGCATCAGGGACGAGTGATGCAGCCAGTCGGTAGGGTCTTCCCAGAAGGGTTTCTGGAAGAAAGCGTAGGTGAATTTCGGAATGTCGGATGTGCCTGCCAGGCTCAGCCAGTTGGAAACCGGACATCTGACTGCGGCAGCCGCAAACCTGTCTGTGTGGGCGATGACCCAACTGGAAAGCACGCCACCACCGCTGCAACCTCCGACATACATTCTTTTCGTGTCGATGTTGCCCTGCGCCACAATAGCGTCGACTGCGGCGATGAGGTCGTCATAGTCGACACTTGGATACGCGTGGTCGATTGCCTGGGAAAACGCTTCGCCATAACCGGTACTGCCGCGCGGGTTCGTGTAGATAACGGTGAAACCGGCGGCCGCAAACAACTGGAAGTCAAAGCGGAAGTTACCGGCATACATCGCAAACGGCCCGCCGTGAATTTCCATAATCAGCGGATAGGTTTCATTTTCATCGAACCCGGGAGGCGTGATCACCCAGCCGTGAGCCTCGTTGCCATCTGTCGCTGTAAAGTGGAGGTCCTTCTGTTCTCCCAGGTCGATTCCCTGGAGTAGGTCGTCATTGATTCCCGTGATGAGCTCCGGTGTCTGGTCTGTCGAGAGCCGGAACGTGGCAACCTCTACAGGTTGGTAGAACGAACTGTAGACGCCGACCCCGGTGTTGCGAGCGAGTGAAGAAATACTGACGGTGTGATTACCTCTTGTGACTGGCTGAACCTTGCCACCGAGGTTTGCAAAGAACACATTGACGTACCCTTGATCCTCCGCGGCGAAATAAACACCACGGTTACGCTCATCCCAGCGGAGTTGTTGCACGGGACGGTCGAAGTCACCGCCTGTCATACTGGCGTTGCCTCCATCGATGTCCATCACGTACAGGCGAGGCATGGTGTAGGTTTTGTCGGATTTCGGGAAACCCGTGTAGGCGATGCGCTCACCGTCCGGTGAGACCACGGGGAATGTCCATGACCCTTCGTCCTGCGTCAGTTGAGTGACCTCTTTGGTTGTGACATCGACCCGGTAGATGTTGGATTCCTGAAAAGACTTGTCCAGATTGCTGTCGACAAGACCGTCGAACACAATGGATTGGCTGTCCGGCGTCCAGGACAGGGAAGCCCCGAAGAACAGGCCAAAGAAGCGTGGGCCGACGTTTGTCTCTCCACTGGTGAGTTGCCGGGGTGACCCGGAGTTTGCGGGGACAACAAAAAGGTGGGTATGCCCGGGTTCGGTGAATCCGACGTAATCCTGTCTATAGTGCAGACGGTCGAGAATTCGCGGTGGCTTGCTCCAGGTTGCACCTTCGGGAGGTGATGGCAGCTCGATATTCCAGGGCGTTTTGGAGGGGATGATCGAGATATAAGCGATCTGAGAACCGTCAGGTGACCACGTGGGGGAGATAGGCCGTGTCTGAATACGTGTGACCTGCGAGGTTGCACCATCTTCCATCCAGCGTACGTGGATCTGTGGTTTCTTGTGTTTGTCGGGAGCGAGATAGAGTATGCGGGACCCATCGGGTGACCAGCGGGCGTTGGAGCCGTCGACGAGGAAACGGTGGTTGGTGCCGTCCGCGTTCATGATCCAGAGATCTGCGTCCCAGTTATCCGCCTGCTGGTCGATCCAGGAACGTGTATAGATGATGGTCCTGCCGTCCGGAGACAGCTGCGGGTCGGCTGCACGTTCGTAGTTCAGATAGTCAGCGACGTCGAGAGTGCCTGGTTCTTCAGCGATGACGCCCGTCATGATTGTGGCCGCAAGTGCGACGGTGATGGTCGATATTCCTGCCCGCATGGTGTCTCCCTTTCTTGAAGCTCCCCTTAAAGCACCCTATCTTGCATGAGGTCCACGCTGGAGGGTAGGGCATGCGTTTTCTTGCATTGATGGCGATGTGGTGGGTAGCCGCGATCGCGGCACAGGCCGAAACGTATGATCTTGTCATACAAAACGGCCGGGTGATGGACCCGGAAACAAATCTGGATGCGGTGCGGAATGTTGCCATCTCTGATGGAATGATTCGGCGTGTAACCGGGGCAGCGGTCGAAGGCCGCACGGAGATAGACGCGACCGGGCTTGTTGTCGCGCCAGGCTTCATTGATCTGCACGCCCACGGTCAGGATCAGCGCAGCAACGAGTTTCAGGCATCCGATGGGGTGACAACAGCGCTCGAGCTCGAGATAGGCGTTTTACCGGTCGGTGCCTGGCTCGAGTCCAGAAAGGGGAATGCGCTGCTTAATTACGGGGCGACGGTGAGTCACATGGGTGCTCGCGTTCTCGCAACGAGCGGTATCGATGTGGGTAATCCCATCTATCTCACAGACGAGGTTCGCGAGTCTGCTGGCCGCAGGTACAGTGATCAGGTGCTGAGTGAAAGACAGCTCGCATTCATGCTCAGGGCGCTGAAGAAGGGCGTAGAAGAAGGTGGTCTGGGCATTGGTATTGGCGTCACGTACACACCGGCCGCATCCCATCGGGAGATCTACGCCGTTTTTGAGCTTGCAGCGCAGATGGGCGTGCCGATCTTCGTACACATTCGCCAGGCCCGCTACATGGGCGGGGATCTGCTGGCACCGTTGCAGGAGGTTGTGGCGAACGCTGCTGCAACGGGTGCGTCTCTGCATGTTGTGCATATCAATTCGAGCATGAATGAACAGGCACAGGTGGCTGTTGACCTCATACGTGGCGCGCGTGAGCGTGGTCTTGATGTGACAACCGAGTCCTATCCCTACACTGCGGGTTCTACGCGGATTGAAAGTGCACTCTTCGATGACTACACCGGTGATTACAGTCAGCTCCAGTGGACCGTGACGGGCGAACGCCTGACAAAAGAAACGTTTGACGAATATCGTCAAAAAGGCGGTTGGGTGATCATTCATGGACGTGATGAAGCAACCAACACCTGGCTTGTCGCCCAGCCGGACATCATCGTCGCGAGCGACGGTGTACCCTTTATCGGCAACGCGTCCCATCCGCGGGGGGCCGGCACGTATGCCCGGGTGCTGGGTCACTATGTTCGTGAGCTGAACGCTCTCTCACTGATGACGGGATTGAAGAAAATGACGATTGACCCGGCGCGCCGTCTCGAAGCGTATGCACCCGGGGCAAAGCGTAAAGGCCGGGTCCAGGAAGGGACCGACGCTGACATAACGATCTTCGACCCGAGTGAGATTCTCGATATGGCGACTTACACCCTGCCGGCGAGACGTTCGGCTGGTATTGTGCATGTGCTTGTTGGAGGCGAGTTTGTGATTCGTGATCAGGAGCCTGTCACGGGCACCCTTCCGGGGCAGAGTCTGGTATCAGAGGTCAGGTAAATCCCAATAGTATGATATCCCTTCGCTTCGCCCATCTGATCAACCCCTTTGTGGTCCGGAATCCCGATTCGGATCTGCATGTAGCGCAGCCACTGACCATTGAATCCATGAAAAGAGCCAGGGAAGCCGCGCTGGCGTCTCCGCTGGTTGAGGATGTCACACTCAGCTGTGCTGTTTATCCGGAAGATGAGGATGCGGTGCCCGGTGGGTTCGAAAACACGGAACGCCTGAACCGTTCGATCCTGGATGTCGTTCCGGACGCACCTGCCGGGTCGCGCAAACTCCCGATTCTCAGTGACCTCCTGGATCGTCTGTATGATGTAGATCCGGCAGCTGATTACCTTGTCTACACGAATCTCGATATTGGTCTGCACCCGGATTTCTACATCCGCATTGCAGAGATCATCATCAACGATGGCTATGATGCCATGTGTGTCCCGCGCCGAACGGTCACCGCTGAAGAC
>JANQFF010000269.1 GCA_028277965.1 Pseudomonadales bacterium | reverse complement strand
GATCCAAGCGCTTCCCGCAGACAACTGAGGAAGTCCTCACTGACGTTTGCGGATGCACTACCTATCCCGAGAATCTGCTCGTCTCGCAGGTACATGGCGTCAATCCGGTCCGACTTGGTGACTGTCCGGGGCAAGAGTTCAGCATACACCTCGTCTTTGAGGTCGCGTTTTTCTTTACGCGACGGATCGCGGCCCGTCCTCTGTGAGAAGCTCGTCACCCGTTCGTCGAGCACCTCGTTAACGGCCGCCGCGGGCAGCACCCGGCTTTGCCTGCGCAGTCGCAGAAGCGTGGCTGCACCAATCTGGCGGCACAATCCCGGCGTTTCATCAGCTGGGGGTTCAAATCCCTGGCTTTGCTCGCTGAAGGATCCCACTGGCTCAAAGGAGACATTGGTCAGTTTTGCAGCCAGCTCATCTTCCGATGCCGGCCACTCCGATTGGACGCGGTAGAACCGCATGTTGGTAAACAATGTTTGCTCTACAAAACCACAAAATAGATCACGGCCACGGCCATACACGCCTGGAACACGAAAGTGAGACGCAGGAAGTTCTTAGCCAGGGGACCGGGTTGTACTTCTTTCGGCAATCGTTTCGCCTGGAAATAGAGTGTCAGGCCTGACTGCACGGGCAGCATGATAGCAGCAAACGAGCCCGCGATGGTCACCATCAACACGGGTCTTTGAAATCCTGCATAGAGTAACAAGCCAATGAACGGAACAATGATCCCGTACCACTTGATGATGCCATAGCGGACATCCACGCGTTCCCGCTTGAGAAAGCCCAGCTCCATCAGGTAATCCGGGATGTACCTGCCTCCTCCCGCAACGCCCGCCAGCGTGCTGGAAAACAGGATAAAAAAGGCGCCGAGGGCAAATATCCAGAGAGACCATTCACCAAGGGTCTTCGTGAACATCTGGGAAAGGGCAACAATCGTGTCGTTGCCGCTCGGTTGCTGGCCCGTCGCATGCAGCACACCGGCACCCAGGAAATAGAATGGTATGGTGGCCAGCGTCAGGATGAAAAGCGTCATCCAGACATCGGTGCGGAGCACTTTCAGCCAGCCGTTGGCACGGTCAAACCAGGCTTTCGAGCCGTCGTAAACACCGATGCGAGCCGGGTATCCCTTCTCGACACACCAGTAACTGTAGGCAGAGATCTCCCCGGAATTGACCCCGGTATAGCCGTAGGCAGCCAGAGCCAGAACTGCAAACTCGACGTTGAAATCAAAAGCAAACCCCCCTTTGAGTTCTTCCCACCGCGTTGCAAATTCGGTCGTTTGCATCAAACCGGCACTGACCAGCGTCGCGAGCGTAAACGCTGTAACGAACATCAGCATGATACGCTCGAGGCGCTGGTAACCCCCGCTTGCAAGTAGTATCGAGGTCAGCACGGCGAGACCTGCAACCGCAGTAACAGGTGAAATCCCGGGGAACAGCAGCACCACTGCCTGCCCCGCACCACCGATGATGCCCCCCAGTCCTGTCAGTCCCGGTATAAATGCGAGGATGCCGAGCAACAGCGGCCACGAGAATTTCCCTCGCGGCCCCGGCACCTTGCCCGGCGCTCGATTAAGCGCCCGCAGATAAGTGTCCCCGGATAGAACGATGTAGCGTGCGAGTTCCGCCTGCAGGATCGACTTGCTCCAGCAGGACAGGAGCACCCACCACATCATCGTGTAACCAACCGCGGCCCCGAGGCTTGCGGTCAGAACAATTTCCCCGGACCCCACGATGGTTGCGGAGATGATGACCCCCGGGCCGAGGAAGCGTATTCGTTCCGCAAAGCTCTTCGGAGGGTCTTCCAGACGACCTTCCGGCTGCGTGTAGTTGTCCCGGGGCTCCTGGCCGATCAATTCCGTCAAACTGCGTACTTCTTACGCATGTGTTTGACAGATCTGGTGATGAGGGTTTGCAGGACCTTGTTGTCTACTTTGTCGAGACGCCCGAGATACAGGCAGGAAGACCCTGTTTTGTACTTGCCTAGCTTGTCCAGCAGGCCCTGGTAGTCAGAAAAGCCCGGCATGATGTAGACCACCATGTTCGCTTTACGGGGGGCGAAGCCGACCAGGAAGGAATCCCCCTCCCTGCCGCTTTCATAGACGTAGTGATATTGACCGAACCCAATCATCGTCGGACCCCACATGCGGGCGGGTTCACCGGTGATCTCCCGCATCATCTCCAGCAACAGGTACGCATCTTCCCGTCGTCCGGCGTTTTCTATCCCCGCGAGATACTCATCGACGTCCGCATCATGGGGTTGGGTTTTGTTGTTTGCCTGCGGCATAGTGTCCACCTCCCAGTTGAACAACGATCCGGCCATGCTTCGAATTTATCACGTCACCGGCACCCGAGGCACCCGCGCAATCTGGCTGTGCGAAGAACTTGGTGTCGACTATGAGGTCATCAAGATCGACTTCTCCGCGGAATACCGGGCAAGTCCCGAATGGCGAGCCCTGAACCCCGTGGGCAAAGTACCCGTCATGGTCGATACCGCCAACGATCTGACAATGTTCGAATCCGGCGCCATGGTCGAGTACATCGTAGAACACCACGGTGGCGGCCGCCTGGCACCGCCCAAAGACAGCGCTGAT
>JANQFF010000307.1 GCA_028277965.1 Pseudomonadales bacterium | reverse complement strand
GAAGCCTGGATGGGCTGGCCGATCGGCGATCACTACGCGGAGCAGTCCAACGTCACCAACGCACACCTGCTGGAGGGCAAACTGCTGCTGATCGTGGGTGAGATCGACCGTAACGTCGATCCAGCCTCGACGATGCAGGTGGTGGATGCGCTGATCAAAGCCGACAAGGATTTTGACCTGATCGTGATGACGAGCACCGGCCACAGCTCAGCGGAATCGGATTACGGTCGCCGACGGAGGCAGGATTTCTTCGTTCGTCACCTGCTGGGAGTTGAACCTAGGGGAAGCCCTTGATCCAGCAACGGGTTGAACTCTCCCGTAACGTGTGGTGTTCCTAAATTCAGCCGATGCATCAAGCAGTCTCGTGGTAGTTCGAATCAAGCATGCCCCCCCAAGCGCTCATGACGTCGAACGGTGCCAATCCGGATTCTGAAACGCCATTGGCCTGTTGATTGCCCGGACGACGTGTAATGGCCGGTATAATGTCAGGTGATTCACACTGAGATGAGTAGCTTTCCTGAGTGTTGATGAGAGTGAAACAATGAACGTTGCTGATCGGCCACAATGCAATCCCGAGGAAGCAGCCGCATTCATTTGCGCTCACTGGAATCTGAGCGGTCAGGTCGAAGAACTGCCCGGCGAGCGGGATTGCAACTTCCGGATCGACACGGCACGAGAAGGATCGTTCGTGTTCAAGATCGCGCACCCCACCGAGGATGCAAATGTGCTGGATCTTCAGCATCGGACGTTGGAATGCCTGGCGAGGGAATCGGATCGCCCTTCGTTGTTTCCGCAGGTAGTGGCAGCTCTCGACGGTGCGGCGACCGTCGTGTGGGAATCCAGGGAAGAGCGATTCCTTACCCGGCTTGTTAACTATCTGCCCGGAACACCGGTTGCCGAGTGCGGGATTATGAGCACCGAATTGTTGGAGGACATTGGTGGGTGTCTTGGCGACCTGGATCGCGCGCTGCGCCGATTTGCCCATCCCACCATGCATCGGGTCATAGCATGGGACAGCAAATATGCATTCTCGACGATCCGCTCGCGCCTGCAGTACATTGCCGATCCGCACCGGCGCGGATTGATCGAACGTGCCGTGGAAGAGATCGAAACGAACCTCCTGCCACTGTTACCGTCCCTGCCCATGCAGGTGATTCATAATGATGTCAATGATTACAACCTGCTCACCGATGGCGGCGATCGGGTCACCGGAATCATTGACTTTGGCGACATGGTTCATGGTTATCGAGTGTGCGATCCGGCGCACGCGCTAGCTTATCTCCTGTTGGGGCGGAAGTCGTGGGAGGAGATAGTCATTAGCGTATTGAAGGGGTATCTCACCTGTTTTCCGCTTCTCGTCGAGGAGCGGGCGGCCTTGGTGGATTTCCTCCATCTTCGTTTATGTCTCAGCGTGAGCATGTCCGCCGCGCAACAGGTGGCTGACCCGGACAACCCGTACCTCACCATCAGCGAGGCTCCGGCGTGGGAAGCGCTTGAACGACTGGACACCGGGGAGCGGAAATCGCTTGTCGAGGTGGTCTGTTCCTTCACGAGGGTACTGCAGCGCACGAACCTCGAGATCATCGCCGCACGTAAGAAGCACTTGAGCGGGACGTTGAGCGTCGCGTACGCAGAACCACTGAAGATCGTCCGGGGTGAAGGTCAGTATCTGTTCACTGATCAGGGAGAGCGGTACCTGGACTGTGTTAACAACGTCTGTCACGTCGGGCACGCGCATCCACAGGTCGTGGCGGCTGCCCATGAACAGATGATCCAGCTCAATACGAATACGCGCTATCTCCACGACAACATCGTTGAATATGCGCAACGGCTGACCGCAACGTTCCCCGCGC
>JANQFF010000209.1 GCA_028277965.1 Pseudomonadales bacterium | reverse complement strand
GCAAATCCGTCTTCGTCAGCGCTCTCCCGCAACTGCCCCTGGGCGCGAACACCGGCCGAATTACTGTCCAGTGACTGTGCCCGGATTTTCTCCCCTTCTGCCGCATCGAGTTGCGATAACAGTCGACGGGACGCATCGATGGCTTCACCTTCTGTCTCGCGAACGATAACGTGCACGCGGTAGCCGAACTTCAGGGTCCGGGTGAACGCGCTCGCACGTGATCGCATGTCATCCAGAATCCGCTTAACCTCAGGTAACGTCCCCGGCCACATCAGGAACACATCTGCACACTCCGCAGCCACTTCACGGGCAGGTTCTGACAACCCACCAAAGTAAAACAGGGGGCATTCACCGCTCGTCGTGCGGGCGTTGGGTGGATCGAGCGCTAAATTTACGAACTCACCCTGCATATCGACGTGACGACCATCTAGAAGGTCTCGCAAAACCAGCATCGTCTCCCGGGTCCGCCGGTAACGTGGTGCCGACTCCATTGCCTCTCCGGGGATGTCCGACGAGATAATGTTGACTGCAAGCCTTCCATCGAGCATCTGGTCCAGCGTTGCCAACTGGCGTGCGAGCTGAGGCACCCACAATTCCCCACAGCGCACCGCGACCAGCAGTCGGATCTGCTCAGTGATCGGCGCTATTCCGCCTGCGAATGCCACCGAATCGATACCCAGCTGGTACCCCGAAGGCAGCAGGATGCTGTCGTACCCATGCCGATCCGCCGCCTGGGTGATTGATGAGCAGTGTGCCCAGGATGACTTCAGTTCGGGGTCATGGACACCGAGATATCGGTAATCGTCATCACACAACGCCGAAAACCAGCTGACTTCCACAGTCATGGCAAAATCTCCATACCATTGTGTTGCAACAACCCGTTTTCAAAAGCTGCCGGCAGAACATCGACCACGTCGATAGCCGCCCCCTTCTCTATCGATTGCTGAGCAGCCGCGCCCACGACCACCGACCAGAATCCCTCTGCCGGGCCTGGACCTGTGTTCTTACCCGAAACAAGGTCATCGGCAAACGCCACGTGCTCAAAAAAAGTCGAGCCGTGATGCCCTGCATTCGAGATGTGTGGCGGATACGATGGTGTCGTGATCCGCGAAGCACCGTTCTCGCCTTGCCAGACTTCCACCCGGTTTTCCAGTGAAGCTCCCGGGAGAGTTTGTTCGGATGCCTGCAAACGACCTGTATCACCACAGACAACCAGATCTTCCCGGGAACCCGGCGCAAACATACACAGCGAAAACCCGCCAATCACACCGCTGTCGTACCGAATCGTGACCTGCGCCTGATCAATACCGTCCGCTTTCCGATTGTCGTATGTGAAATCCCTGAAATTGACTGCCTGATTGCCAACAGCAAATACCGTCTCCGGCGCGCCCCCGGCAAACAGATTCATCAGGTCGAAGTAGTGACAGCATTTCTCAACCAGCGTACCGCCCGTGAACGCGTTGAACTTGTTCCACTGCCCAACTTTATCGAGAAACGGAAAACGGTGTTCCAGCATGTTTACGCTGTGTACATGCCCCACACTCCGACGCTTGAAGACCTCACTCATTGCCTCGGCGTAGATGGCTTTGTAGCGGTACTGCAAGCCAAATCTCACGAGGTTGGAATGCTGCTCGGCCAAACAACAAACCTCATATGCGTCCGGAACGGTTGTTGCGATCGGTTTTTCGATCAGAAGTGCTTTTCCCGATCCCACCACTTTCTGCATGACATCAAGGTGGGTGAAATTTGGGGTGGCCACGATGAGCGCATCCGTCGCCGGATCCGCACAGGCTTCCTCTAGCGAGGTGTAGATCGCCGGGACCGGGTGACCTGCTTTCTCAACGAGCTTGAGGCCATGTGCTGAGCTCTTTCGCGAAGGATCGAAAATTCCACCAACGGACGCCCTGCCCACCAGAAGTGTATTGCGGATATGCTCCTGGCCCATCATGCCGCATCCGACGAAGCCGAAGCGGAGTTCCGGCGGCTCATCAGCCGTGAGATAGCGGTCCTCGTTCTCCAGGTAGTCGAATGCGCGGGCGCGCCTGAACAGCCGGTTCTTTTCCATGCCTGATTCTCTCCTCACATATATCGTATAGAATCAGTCAAGGTTTATTATTTCTCTTTAAGAATAAATGGAATCCACTGCTGACTTACTTCTCCTGAGGCATTTTGTCGCCGTCTACCGCACAGGCAGCTTTCGCTCAGCCGCAGATGAACTGGGTGTCACGCAGAGCACCGTGACAAAGAGAATTCAGCAACTCGAAAAAGCGGTGAACATGCGGCTGTTCAATCGGACAACCCGTGCGGTTGAACCGACTGATACGGCTCGCCATCTGATCGTTCATGCTGAAAACGTTCTACGAAGTTCCACAATGTTTACAGAGGAAGCGCGACTGCTTGCAGGCGGTGATATCGGGAGCATACGCGTTGACGCCATGGCGCTGGCAGCGGAGACGCTCATTACCGGAGGACTCAAACGTCTGGCGGCCACACACCCCAATCTCGAAGTCGAAGTGGTTGTCGGCAGTTCCGACATATACCGCGATCTTGCAACTGGTGAATGCGACGTTGTCGTCGGAGACGAAGCCAATTTCGAGATGTCGTCGTTCGCATCTTCATTGCGGATGGAACGTATACACCATGAACCGCTCGTTTATGTACATCGCCGATCTCACCCTGCAGCTTCAGATCCAGGACGCCTGCTTTCCTACCCCCTCGCCATACCCAGCCGTTACTTCAATGAAAACCGACTCTTCGCGGAGATCGCGATCCCTCGCTACCGCCTGAACAGCCTGTCCGCCTGTCTGTCCCTGGTCGCGGGCAGCAATGTCATCACCCTGGCACCACAGTCGGTTGTGGCTGGGGCGGGCGCCGATCAGGACATTGTCGTCGCCGACATCGACACACAGATTGACGTCACAATGGTGCTGGTGACCGTCGCGAGGAATACCCCAACGCCCTCGATACGCGCCTTTCAGGCAGCCATCACGACATAGACTGCAAGCACCAGCATGAGTGTAGTCACAGGACCCCACAGGCGTCTTTCCGCCGCGGATGGCGTGATCCAGTTGAGAATGACGCTGAGCACCTGAATACCTACCGCCACCCAGGCTGTCCAGAAAGGCCAGCCGGGAGCCATCCCGGCAGCAGACGTGATCGCCGCGCCCATACACCCCAGCAGCAGTATAGAGACACCTGCTCCAATCCGACCGGCCGCGGGCAAGGCGCCCTCGTTGCTGCCACCCTGGGTCAGGTGTCCCCAGGGCACACCAGATATCAGACAGATCTGAAAGACAATCACGCCAGCAATAACGATCACGTATGTACTAGCGGCAATCTGGACCATAAGCTCTTCCCATTACCACAGATCAGGGTAGCGCCCGTGGAAGAGTCGCGCACGGGAATATTCACTTGGTATGCTCAGCTATCCAGACAAATCGGGAGGAGGCGTTATGGAAAAGGACAGCTACCTGGAAGGTATTAAAAGCGCGTGGCTTGGCGAGCAGATGGGTGAGGCTTTCTTTTCGGGTATGGCCGAACGGACCAGTGATGAGTCTCTACGCTCAGCGTGGCAGACCCTGGCCAGGCTCGAACACGTCACCGGCAATCGCATGGCTGAGCTTCTGGAAACGTACGGGGAGGCGCCCTCCGGCGACGGTACGTACGGTGTGGGTGAGGAAATCCTGAGCCAGTACCTGGACACTCCGCACATGGAATCGATGGCCAGAATGAAAGATGTCGTTGAAAAAGCGATCGTGCGTTTCGATCAGCTTCTGGCAGTGGCACCCGAAGCGGATGTCCCGGCTGTGCAGTTTCTGGTTCAGCACGAAGAGGCGCTGTTGAGTTTTGTCGAGAAGGAAATTGCCGGTGACCGGGAGCACTCATTAGAAGCCGCTGAAAAGCTCATCGGTTAACAAACGATCGCGGCTGAAGCCGCTCCTACAGAGGTAGCAAAATCTCTCTGTAGGAGCGGCTTCAGCCGCGATTCTCTTTCAACCTGATCGCACGGGCGAGCGCTGGTCGGTTTATGCACTCCGCAAACCACTCCTTTAGTCTCTCGTCGTTTTTAGCAACCTTCTGATACTGCGGCCGTAACAACAGGCAGGCTGTGTTGAGATCCACCACGGAGAACTTGTCCCCCACCATGAAGGGCTGTTCACTCAGCACCTGCCGAAGCGCGTTCAGAGACACTTCAAAGCGGTCTCCGTCTATTTTGGTCTGACTGCGGTTTGCCGCATCGTGTGGCCCTTCCAGCTCTCCCATTCCCCATGCGAGCCACTGCACAGCCGCGGGCTCGTCTCCCGGATCGACCCAAAAACCCGGCGCATACGTTCGAGCGATGTAGTAGTTGATGGCAAAAGACTCAAAGAGCCTGAGTTCACCGTCTTCCAGAACGGGGATTTTGCCGTTTGGATTGATCGCCAGAAAATCCTCTGTCCGGGATTCGCCGGCAGACCAGTCCACGGGAACATGTTCATAGTCCACACCCGCTTCTTCGAGCATCCACAGACACCTGAAAGCGCGGCCACCCAGACCATAAAGTTTCAATGAGCAACCCCCCTATCGAATATGAGGAGATCTTACCGTGTACCGGGCGTGCATGCGGGCGAACTGTGCATGGATACATTCATCGTAGATCTGCATTGCGCGATCAAACCCATCACGCCCGATCATGAGGGGATTTTCACCCACTGCCCGGCCCCGTTTTCGCATTTCGAAGTTACCAACAACCCACGCATGTGTGCTGATGAGACCTTCGACACCCTCTTCCAGGCCAATTTTCCAGAACTTGTGCAGCGAGTTGTGCATCTGATTCAATCCCTGGGGCTCAGGTGGCAGCGCCTGTCCACCCCACATCGCCACTTTACGCTCCACGCCTTCGTCACGAATCGTAATGATGCTGGACAACGTCCCCGGTGTATGACCCGGTGTGACGATGAACCTGACAGAGGCATTACCCATTTCGATCACCTGCCCGTCTTCGATCACCATGTCGCGTTCAGGCTGATCGACCGGGGGATACCCTGCACGCATGGCGTACGGCAACGCTATGTCTCTCGGCAGGTAGTCCCAGTCGGGACCGGACATCGCGATCGGTACGCCGTACTGTCCCTTAAGAAATACGGATCCGCCATAGTGATCAAAGTGACCGTGCGTAATGACAACGTATTTCATATCTTCCGGATCCAGGCCAAGCTCCGCCATTCCCGGAAGCAGGATGCTTTTTGCTTCTCCTTCGTTGTTGAGCGCATCGAACACGATCAAACCTTCGCCGGTATCCAGTATCCACGTCCCAATCGCATGCAGGCCCACGTAATAAAGATTGTCAAATCCGGCAAATGGCTCCACACCGGGAGCGTTTGGATCCAGGAAACCCGGTACATTCCGGATCGCATCGGGAACCGCATTTTCCGCTGGCCTGCATAGAAAACCATTCGCCAGAAAATCGAGATCGTTACCTGCAATGGCTTTTGCCTTCGCGACGTGCCCGGTGACAGCAGGCACGTTGATTTCCGGGACAAGTGGGGGCTGAGCCGCATCAACAAAGCCTGCCAGGAGACATCCCGCGACTACACGGATCAAGTGTTTGTTCATTCTGCTTGCCCTCAATGTTGTAAAACCACCACCCCGTTTCGGTCGACGTAGTCCTGCCAATGTCCCTGTAATTCCTCAACCAGTTCCGGGTAGGTAGCCGACAGGTCCATGCTCTCTGACGGATCGTTTTCGAGGTTATGGAGCTTCCACTTGCCATCTCCATAGGGCGCCTGGGACATCACCAGTTTCCAGTTGCCTATGCGGATTGCCCGGTGATTGGTCATTTCCCAGCCCATCACGTAGTCGTCCCCGTGGATCGGTTGGCGATTACCGCCGACCAATGATGCAAACGAGTTGCCCTGGAGGGCTAGCAGACCTGTAGACGATCCCGGATGTTCGATACCGGCCAGTTCCAGAAACGTCGGCACGACATCGAGCACACTCAGGAACTCCGGATATGGCTCATCTGAATTCGCTACCCCGGGGTAGCGCAGGATTGCGGGGCTTAAAATGCCCCCCTGGGTGGTATTCGACTTGAAGAGTTTGCTGGGCACAGAACTGACACGACCCCATTCGCGCCCATACATGAGATATGACGTTGCGTTACCCATGTTGGCGTAGCTGTTATCGAAGTTCTGATTGATGTACTCCTCAATCACGCGCGCACGATTGGCTTCACCACCTTCCGCACCGTTGTCCGACATGAACAGAATCACCGTGTTGTCGTACTGGCCAGTCTCCCGGAGCACATCCAGAACCTCACCTATGTAGACATCCATGTCGTCCACCATGGCGGCATAGATTTCCATAAGCCGGGCTGAGTAACGTTGTTCATCGGGAGAAAGTGATTCCCAGGGCCGAGCTCCTTTGACCGGCGGCTGGCCGGGTACACGCTCATCGATCAGCCCGATTTCTTTCTGTCTGGCCAATCGGCGATCGAAAAAGACGTCATACCCCTCGTCGTATTCACCGGCATATTTGTCCCGGGTGGATTCTGGCGCCTGGAGTGGCCAGTGTGGCGCCATAAATGCGAGATAAGCGAAAAACGGCTTTTCGCGATCATGCATTTGAAGATATCCAATCAGCTTCCTGGCGAAATCCCGTGAAGAGTAGAAGTCCTCCGGAATGTCCGTGAGCTCACCGTCTTCCCGATACAGCGCATGATCGCGCTCCATCCCTGGCATCATCTGCCTGTCGTCGAGATGCCCCGCAGCACCTTCAAGCATTGAAAACGACCGTTCGAACCCGCGAGCGCGTGGACTGGTATGTTCTTCCAGGCCCAGATGCCACTTGCCTGACATATACGTGCGATAACCACTGTCACGCAACAATTCCGGCAGAACCGCTGCCCGGAAATTGAGATAGCCCTCATAACCCCGATACTCCATGAGATGTGGCGCAGCCAGCCGCATGCGTTCAGCCATGTTCCCGAGGCCAACCAGGTGGTTGTCAGCCCCCGTCATCATCATGGCCCGGGTCAGAGAACAGTTCGTGGCCGTGTGGAAGTTCGTGAGTTGCAATCCTTCTTGTGCCAATGCGTCCAGGTTAGGCGTTCTGATTTCCCCGCCAAACGCCCCGAGATCCGAATAACCAAGATCGTCCGCAACAATGACGAGGAAGTTAGGGCGAACAGGCCCTCGACCCTCCCCACCGTCATGGGAAGAACTACACGCTGTAACAACCACAACACAGAGCAGTAGACACAAGGATTTCAATTTCGACCTCGCATGGATCTCGTCACTCCAACACGGGGGGCATCAGGTCAGCCTGAGTAAAGGCACGGCCGTATTTCACTACCCGGTCGATAGCCTGCAGGTTCGCAACGTCTTCGAGCGGGTCAGCTGAGAGGATCAGGAAATCCGCAAATTTGCCTGCTTCCACCGTACCGTACTCGTCCTCCCTGCCGGTAATCGCCGCCGCATTGCGTGTTGCCATGACAATAAGCTCTGCCGGGGGAATCCCCACGCTCTGCATCTCAATTAACTCCAGGTGCATCGAGGGACCGTGCAACATGCCGAAGTTACCCGCATCTGTTCCCACGGCAAGCGTCACACCCGAGTCGTAGAGGGTTTTGGTATTGCTGTACGCCAGGGGGGTCTGGTCCACGACAGTTCTGATCCGGTCGCTGCCAAGGTCCGGCATCTCGTCAACCTCAAACCAGGACCTGATGACCTCCGGGTCACCACATACTTCCTCGACAGGCTGTAGGTCGATCTGCCCGGTAAACACGTCAACAAATGTCCGTTTACGCAAGACGAGCGTCGGCACCACAATTGCGTCTTTATCCCTCGCCAGAGAGATAAACTCCTCATCGATCGCCGCATCCACCGGCAGATGCTGAATACTGTCCACACCCACTTCAAGAAGGGCCTTCCCGGGCTCGAGTTCGTGAATATGGCTGGTCACTTTCAGATCATGCTTCGACGCTTCATCGACAATTGCACCCGTAATGTCTTCGTACCCTAGCTGAAGCAGGTTGCGCATCAGGCTACCGCTGGCATCGTAAACCGTTTTTATGAGGTCCGCGTCCTGCTCTACGCCCTCGCGTACCAGCGCGGCACCCGCTTCTGCTGAGCGCGCCGATTTGATGCTGAGTTCCCCATCAAAAGGAGGGAACACCATCGATGCGAGGAACTCAGGCAACTGGGTGATAGGACCATGTGCCACAAATATGGTCGGTGCATCGTCCATCAGTTCCGCCTGGGTCCGCGCATCGTACTCGATGCTGGGACCTCCCATGGAAAGCGCAGTGGTCACCCCGGAACACAATAGACTCCTCAAGGTGACAGGCACACGCTCCTGCATCCACCTGACCTCTTCCTCGTAAGGCACGATGTGCTGCAGGTCGAGGAAAGACGGGCGCGTATACATGCGCCCCGAAACCATGAAGTGAATATGGGCATCGATGAGACCCGGAACCACCCACTTCCCCGTGAGATCCACTCGTTGTGCACCTTGCGGCACTTCCAACCCTGCGCCGACATCCGTTACATACCGTCCACGCACCAGGATGGTTGCGTTGGTTCTAACCGGACCACCCGTGCCATCGACGAGTGTTGCGCCCACATACGCAACCGTACCCTCTTCAGCAGCCAACGAGAGCGGCATAAACAGTAAAAACAACACCAGATACCGGCCGCGAGAATTCATCGTACGTCCAGATCCAGAACGGGCAGAGTGAGAAACGAAGGGTGTAGCCGGTCATGATGGATGCTTACCGTTGTTGGCTGGATACTCGTCGCCTCACCGATGGATCCCCCCGTGTTCGGATTGGGGTCCAGCAGGGGAAATTCAGTCCCAAGGATGTTCAGTCTCAAACGATTACCGGCTGGCACTGTATGCGCGATGTACGTCAGCGGCACATCCACGGAGTAGATTTCCCCTGGTTCAAGCATCACCTCCCTGTTAAAACCCTCCCGGTACCGTAGTCGCAGTTCACCACCTTTCCCGAGGGCGACGGAACGCCCATCCGGAAACACTTCTGTCAGCCGCAGAATGACATCAGCGTCCGGCGTGGTTGCTGAAACCTGCAAACGCACCTTCGGCTCACCCAGGATAGTTAAGGGGGTATCCAGGACATCCGACGAATACACGAGGACGTCGTCCCTCTGCTCGGTCTCCTGATAGAACGTAATTCCTGTTGCAAGCTCCAGTATCGAGACAACTGGATTCTCAGGATCACTGATAAACCTGTCCCGTTCACCGTCGGACGCCCCATCTGTCAGACGCCCGCTCCCCGAAACACCGTTGGCATCCCCCTGACTCGAAAGAAACAGATTCACTTCCCGCGTCTCGCGTGGCGGGTATGTGTTGAACTCCCGCCATACATTTGAACCCGTCACAAAGAGCTTTACGCGATTCGGCAATTGTTCTCTGGATTGGTCGTTCTTCAGGTAGCGGTCATAAAAAGCAATGCGCAAAGCATCCATATCGACCAGCGCCTGATCGCCAAACTCGCGGATCGCATTCCCCGTCACACCGGCGTGGTAGGTCTGCGCATGAGCCCATGGTCCAATCAACAGATGTCGGCGGGAAGGTTCGGGCGCATGATCTTCGAGGCCCTTCCACGCGGTGAGTGTTCCAACGCTCGGATCGAACGACCCACCGATCACAAGTACAGCGAGATCCATATTGCCATAATGCTCTGGCTGGTTTTGCATAGCTGACCAGTAGTCGTCCATGACAGGGTTCTCTATGAATGCCCGGTATTGAGAGAGACGGTCACCTTCAAGATAACCGTTTCCTGAATCGACTAAAGGACGGCTCATCAGCCGCTGAACCACACTCTCATCCTGGAGGGCGAGGGTTGGATTGAGGAATCCAACACCCAACTCTTCACGACTGCTGATCGATATCAGCTTATGCCAGTTGAGCATGTGGTAACGCATGAATATGCCACCGCTGTAGGGTGTTTCCCGAAAGAGATCAGCCGTCGGCACATGCGGAACGATGGCTTTGAGGTGAGGCGGCCTGGCAGCGGCAGCGGCCAACTGGGTCATACCGAGGTACGACCCGTTGTTCATCCCTACATTCCCGTCACTCCAGGCCTGGCGGGCTATCCACTCGACAGTGTCATAGCCATCGTTGCGGTCGTCTGCGATAAATCGAAAGGTTCCTTCAGAAGCCCCTGTCCCGCGTGTCGACTGGAAAACGTACGCATAGCCTGCGTCCAGGTACTTTTGATAGCTGAAGGCACTCCAGGGTATTGCCCCGTCCTTGTAAACACTTCGAATCAGAATCGTTGGTACCGGTTTTCCACCAGATGGGAGCAGGATATACGTCGCTAGTTTCGTCCCGTCCCGCATGGGTACCATGACAAACAGGTCCGGTTCCGGAAAGGTAACTAACCTCGCCTCTCCCGGTTTGTCGTGTCCCCGGACATGATCCGCGCACACACTGCCTGCACTGAACGTGGCAAAGAGAACGGTGGCAATGCAGATTGCCACCGTTCTGATGGAAGCAGTGTTAGAAGTTGTAGCCAAACTTCACCCCAATCGTGCGGGGACGATACTGGGTTTCGCGTTCTGAGAATTTGTCTGCCGTGATGGTGCCGTCTTCGTCACCCAGGTTTTCTCCGAATAGCTCTACAAATCCGTTTTCGAACTCGAAACCGAGACTGGCGTTCACGAGACTGATCTTGTCCGAAGGATCCACAGGATTGACCAGGAAAGAATTCCGGTTTGTGAACACAAACTCGTCCTGGCGATTGTACGCAAGGCGAAAATATCCCGGGTTCTGGTCAGTCCAGTTGAAGTAGTAATCCGCCGTGAACGAGTAACTGTAATCCGGCACCATGTCGATTGGATCACCCACAACCTGGGCAGAGCCCGGGGGCACGTTCGTGAATTCATGGTCGGTGTAGTTGCCGTTGAAGCCAAGTGTCAGATTGTCCGTGACCTTCCACAAGAGAGCGAGGTCCACACCCTCAACCTCTGCTTCACCCAGATTCCTGGTCACCAATTGCAGTATCGCGAAGTTGATCACCACGCTCTGAATATCGTCGTAGTCTGATTTGAACAGCGCAACTTCAGCATAGAGCGACCCGTCCAACAGATTCATCTTTGCGCCAATTTCATAAGAGTCTACATTTTCAACATCGTAGGTTTCCGGCTCACCGACGGCCACAAGCTGTACAGAGTTGAAACCGCCACTCCGGAAGCCCTGGGCATAGCTCGCGTACACGTTGATATCTTCTGTTACCGCATAAGAAGCAAATACCCTCGGACTTGTGTCATCGAAGTCACCCTGCTGATCGACAGGCACGGCACTCACTTCATCGAGCACTTCACGGTCATCTTCGAAGTAGCGTAAACCTGCTCCGAGGGTCAGCCTGTCTGTCACGCGATAGTCGACGTTGGCGAATACAGCCCAGGACTCGTTTTCAAACGCAGTTGGCGGCTGTGTCAATGGCAGGCCGATGTGTTCAAGACCAAAGAATGGGTGGCCGGGAACCGCAATGAAGGGGTTGCTCACAACGCGTAACCCTGCGCTGCTGCTGCTCGACTCTTCGTCCCGGTAGAATGCCCCGACAACCCAATCAAACTTGCCTTCACCATTGGAGTTGAGGCGCAATTCCTGTGTAAACGTCTCTTCTTCGCGCTGCTGCAGCCTTTCGAAGCCGAGATCGCTCGCAATCGGCGGTCCAAACTCAAACAACCGGACGTCTGAGCTGGAATTGTCGACATCGATTCTGCCCGTCGCGCTTGTCAGCGTGCCCCAGTCGAAGTCGTAGGTCAGGGTCAAGCCGAAAAAGTCATTCTCGACCTCAAAGTCGGTCGGGAATGTCGATGGGTTGGCAAACGCCCGGAACTCACTATCCGAAAGAGACAGATTGGAGTTATTTGTTGCGCCGAGATCGTTCCGATGAACAATAGCCGTTGCTAAAGCCCTGAAGTTGTCGTTGATCTGCCACAGCGCTGAAAGGCGGACATTCACGAGTTCACTGTCGTTCTCATCGTCCTTGCCACGAAAAGGCTGATCGATCCAGCCACCGTCATCGTGATAACTCACGGCTGCACGCAGGGCAAAACGGTCTTCAGCAACAGGAACGTTCGCCACCCCGCGAACCCGATAACCGAAATCACCCTTGTGCGTGTCAAGCGCCGACAACTCGATACGACCTTCAACTTCCTCGAGGTTTGGTTTACGCGTAATGAACCTGACTGTCCCACCGGTTGAGCCGGCACCATAGAGCGTACCTTGAGGTCCACGGAGAACCTCAGCGCGTTCGAGATCAAAGAGATTCAGGTCCGGTTGCAGGGAGCCCTGGCCGGTCACATCGACGTCATCGAGGTACACCCCGACGAGTGAGGACGAACCAAACAGGTTTCCAATCCCCCGAATGGAGAACACCTGCTGACCGGGACGGCGCTCCTGCACGGTAAATCCTGGCACGTTGAAAGACAGATCCAGGGCAGAATCTATCCCCCGGGCCTCTATATCTTCTCCCGTTGTTACACCGATGCTCATCGGTGTGTCGATCAAGGCTGTCTCGCGTTTCTGGGCCGTCACAACAATCTCTTCGATAACACCCTGATCGTCGTTCGTCTGCGCGAACGCCAGACCGCCGGGACCGAGGGCCAGCATGCTCAGTAGCCCAATGATCCAGCTGCGAGATTTAGGTTTCCATTCGTGCTTGACATATCTGTCCACGGTATTTCTCCCCTTATGTGAATGGATGGGTAGTGAATGGATGACGAGGGTTAGAGCAAACCCCGGTACTGCCCGCCATCGAGAAGGACATTCTGTCCGGTGATATAGCCGCTGTGGCTGCTGCATAGAAATGCGCAGGTTGCGCCGAATTCCTCTATGGTGCCGAACCGGCCAGCCGGTATCTGAGACTGCGCGCGATCGCGCACTGCGTCGGCTTCGATACCCATCCGTCCGGCAAATTTGTCGTGATTGGATTTGAGCCGATCTGTGTCGAACTGTCCCGGCAACATGTTGTTGATGGTGACCCCCGAT
Source organism: Pseudomonadales bacterium (assembly GCA_028277965.1). Taxonomy (GTDB): domain Bacteria; phylum Pseudomonadota; class Gammaproteobacteria; order Pseudomonadales; family Azotimanducaceae; genus UBA4421. The sequence goes on along the minus strand of JANQFF010000209.1, from coordinate 21,561 downwards.
CCGGCAACATCTCTGGCTAGTCCGCCGATGAAACCGGTCAGACCCGAACGCGCACCGTTAGATAATCCGAGCAACCCAACGGGCTCTTTGACCATGTGGCTTGTGATATTGACGATGCGACCGAACCCATTTGCGATCATGCCGTCGATCGTGGCTTTAATGAGTTCGATGGGGGTAAGCATGTTGGCATCCAGCGCGTCCAGCCATTCCGATCGGCCCCACTCGCGAAAGTCCCCAGGTGGTGGCCCTCCGGCATTGGTTACGAGAATGTCCGGATCAGAACAGGCATTAAGTACCTGCTGCCTGCCTTCTTCCGTCGTGACATCTGCCGCTACACCCTGAACATCTCCCGCACCAATACCCGACAAACGTCCAACGGCTTCGTCAAGCGCATCCGGTGTACGGGCAACAATCGTCACTTCCGCATTCCCTTCAGCAAGAGCCGCAGCACAGCCATAACCCAGGCCTTTACTGGCCCCACAGACAAGCGCTTTTTTTCCTTCGATACCCAGATCCATGGCTAACCCCCTGCACCTCGGACTTTGTCGATTACGCTGATAGGGTCTGACGGCATCGCATCACCGCGCCAGGCAACCCGGTCATCGGGACGCACGAGGACCAACGCCTTGTCATAAAACTCCCGAGCAGCAGGTTCAAATTCGATATCAATGACTTTGAATGGCATGCCACAGCCTTCCGCCGCCGCAACAAACCCGGAGACATCGATGCTGTCGTCAGATCGAAGGAGGGTGTATCCCTGACTCAAGCGGTCGTATAAGGGAACGCCATCTTCAATAAACGCAAAGTACGGTGCCCGGCAACCGGGTACCGTTGTAGGTGTGTATTTGCGAATCTCGTAGGCGGGGGGCTGACCGTCGTCATACGCAATGACAGGCGACTCATCGTAATGGAGCCCGAAATTCATGCCCTCGGGACAGAACTGGACGCTGTCACGCATGACAAGCTGGTTACGAACTTTTTTTCTTGCGCAATCGGCTTCTGAACCACTCTCACCGAGAACCGATACATCACCCACGCTGCCCAGGATTTCGATCTGGGCTGCCGCGAGACCTTCCGCGGCCCGAGATACCTTCTCACCAACGGTGTGGCGTTCAGCTTCGTAAGCATCGAGCAGACTCTCCGGCGCCCACCCTTTCAGAACAGCTGCGAGCATCCACGTCAGGGATATCCCGTCTTCGATGCCGGTGTTCATGCCATGGCCCGCATAAGGCGGCCAGATGTGAGCCGCATCCCCGGCAAGAAATACATTTCCTTCCCGGTAGCGCTCGGCAACCAGGCGGTTCAGCTGCCAGATTTCAGTATGCTCGACCTCGTAGTGAACCTTGCGGCCAACAACGGATGTGATGTGACGCTCGATGGTTTCCGGTGTGACTTCCTCCTGGTCCGGCATAAGATTGAGATGCGTCAGCCACAATTCATCCCCATCGATGGCAATCGTTGCTCCCCGACCGGCTTCGTTGACAACCCAGTTCATCCATCCGAGACCGTTATGGCCCTCCATGATGGATTTGACTTCCTTCGAACGGAACACGACCGACTGCATCCGGCCGAGCCCCGTATAACCGCCTGCCATTTCTATGCCGACAGCCTTGCGGACATCGGAACGGCCACCATCGCAGGCCATCACGTAAGGCGCTGTGAGTGTTTCCGTTTTGCCCGTTTCCGTATGACGGACCTCTACACGAACTTCACCCGACGACTGCTCCACGCCAACAACTTCCTGGCAGAAGCGCAGATCGATGAGGTCGAAAGTCTGGGCATGTGCCCGCAGCACACGTTCGAGGTAAAACTGCGTCGCCCTGTGCGGCCGCTCAGCCGAGTGCCAGCCACCATCATGCGCAACACGTTCCGCCAGTGAACCAGCGCCCGCTGCCGGAAGGTGGTAACGCGCAAACTCAACCCCGGTCAGCGCCGTACTGTAGGTCACGTCATTCGGGTAGTCGGATCTCAAACCACACGCCCGGTACTCCTCGTTACATCCCAATCGCCGCAGAATCTCCATCGTACGCGCGCTTGTTGTATTACATCGGGGATGGGCGGGTGCTTCGTCGGTTCGTTTTTCAATGACGGTGACGGGTATCCCCCGCCACGCCAGATCCATGGCTGAGACCAGGCCGACCGGTCCTGCACCGGCAATAATCACACCGTTCGCCATGACACTTTCCGCATATTTAGTCGGCCGGAAGGATGCCAATGCTACGGTAATATGTATAACCGGATATCTGTATAGTTGTTATCGTATTTTCCGGATACAGGAGCAGCCAGGATGTCGAGCCTCAGAAACGTGAATCTCAATCTGCTGCCCGTGCTGCACGCTTTACTGCACCACCGCAGCGTCACACGTGCCGGTGAGGCACTGAACATGAGCCAGTCTGCTGTAAGCGATTCTCTGGCTCATCTCCGCCACGTCTTCGGCGACCCCTTGTTAATCAAGAGCGGACGTCAAATGCTTTTGACCGATCACGCCAAAGCCTTGATTCCGCAGATTGAAGAAACCGTCGGCAGCATACAGAAGCTTTTTGATACTCCGGATCTCGATCCATCGACTCTCACCAGGCAGTTTGTAATTGGGACCGCAGACTCGGTGGTAATGACCATCGGCCCGGGACTGCTTTCCACCGTCATGCAGGCGGCGCCTGCCCTCAGCCTGCAGTTTGTGAGCATCGGCTCTGAAACGCTTTCGCAGGGTAAAACGGGGGAAATCGATTTACTCATCGGACCTACCGATGTCCTGAATCAACTGGTACCCGGCTACCAGTCGAGCTGGCTGTACGATGACGAATTCGTCTGCATCATGCGTGAAGACCACCCGCTCTCGAAGCGCAAGCTCACTTCAGACGCCTACTGGTCGGCAACACATGCCACCTTCCGGCCCGACAACCTGATGGAAGGCACCCTGGAACAGCACTTGATGTCGCGCGAAGGTCAGAACGAGTTCGATGTCGTTCGCATACCTCAGTTCACGTTGTTACCTTTTTTTGTGGAGGCGACCGACTGTCTCGCCATGGTGTCGCGGCGAGTTGCGGAACGCATGCAGAAAAACGCTAGCATCCTGATCCGGGAACTGCCATTTCAGCGGGCACCCATCCCCTTGTCTTTATTCTGGAACGACATCAAACACAATGATCCGGCCCACCGTTGGTTCCGCAAACTCGTCACTGATCTGCAAATACAGTAGCCGGAACTGACCAGATATTGGCAAACTAGCCAGTCTCAATTCCTGAACACAGCTGGGGAAACAGATGTTGGACCTTCACTACTGGCCTACTCCAAATGGTAAAAAAGTCACTATCCAACTCGAGGAATGTGGCCTCGAATACAATGTGGTTGAGTGCAACATCGGTAAGGGCGATCAGTTCACCGATGAGTTTCTGAAAATCAATCCGAACAACCGCATGCCAGCACTCGTCGACCATGATCCGGATGACAGCGGTGAACCCATATCCATTTTCGAATCGGGCGCCATCATGCTCTACGTTGCTGAGAAAACCGGGCAATTTATGCCGTCAGACATGCGGGGCAAATATGAAGTGATCCAGTGGGTCATGTGGCAGATGGCCAACCAGGGACCGAAGACCGGCGAGTGCGGACACTTTCGCCGCGCTGGTGAAGAAGCCGGCGACCAGACCTACGCTATCACCCGCTTCACGGATGAGGTGAACCGATTCTACGGTGTCCTCAACAATCAACTCTACAACCAGCGCTATCTCTGTGGAGACGAGTACACCATCGCCGACATGATCTGTTACCCATGGACCGTCAACTGGGAGGGACAGGGACAGGACATCAACGAGTTCAAATACTTCAAACGCTGGTTCGAAGAGTTGAGTGAACGCCCGGCGGTTCAGCGCGGCATGGCCGTCGGTGCGGACATGCAGAACGACTATTCCAAGCTGAGTGAAGAGGAAATCGCTCAGTTGCGTGCACTGCTCTACAACCAGCGCGCACGACCCGCACCGGAAACCGGGGGACTGGAAGCCTGAACCTCATTTTTCAGTAGAAGAATCGCGGCTGACCCGTTGCTTGTTGATCAGAATATGTTGCGGCAGGGATGCCGAGAATCCCTTGCAGGAGCGGCTTCAGCCGCGATTCGCCGGCCCAGCGTAGTCACCCAAAAGCTCGAACCAGCCGGAACCGCGAACGGCCATCGGTATCTCACCGTACTTGTTCATGGTCTGCATATGATGCGCACGGCCTTCCCATGCGTTGGGATCTGCCTGCCATTCATTGAGCACACGCTCCGCCTCTTCGTAGGAATCTGCCTCGACCTCGTAAACAGACAGGTATTTCGATGGGGTGTCGATCGAGAGATGCGGTCCCGCCAGTTTATAGACACGGCCTCGAATGAAGTTGGGGCAATGGGTCGTATCTTCTATGTGCTGGTCGACAAACCATTCATCGAACGCAGCCTGGTCCGTGCCGTCCCGTGGTTCACATAATCCGATCAGCATGAATTGCGGCATTATTCGGTCCTGATTGAAGCACTCGTTACGAGTCTATGCAGAATCGAGCACCTTAACAAAGCGGTCGTGACGTAACGGATCACCCGGCTTCAGATGTCCAATGTCTTTGCCAAACGGGGCGGGTGGACCAGGACTGTGCGCCATGCAGCAATCTTCACCAAAGAAACGCAGCGTCAGGGTACGGCGTTCAGGTGTGACGCCATCCGTTGCACCTCCACCATGCAACATCGACGTATGAAAGGCGATCACGTCGCCTGGTTCGGTCGCAAAAGAGACAATGTCATATTGTTCACGGTTTGCGTCGATATCAGGTAGCGGTGGCAGGTACCCGGTGTGATCTGCACCAACCTCAAAGATCGGTAGTGTCGGGTCCTTCGGGTCGAAACGGGAAGTATTGAACAGCAATCCCCGATGTGAACCCCTCACAAACTCGAGAGCAGCCTGTTTGGGAATCGCCTCGAAGCTCACCCAGAAACCGATGAGATTCGAACCCCGGATCGACCAGTAAGACGTATCCTGGTGCCAGGGCGTTCGTCCCACATCGGCAGATTGCTTATGAAACACCTGTTCATACAGAAACCAGACCGCTGATCCGCCCCAGAACTGCTGTGCAATCCAGGCCAACGGCATATTGCGTACGCAAGGCTCATACACCGTCGCGGCTTCAGGGTTACAGAGGTCCTGAAATGCCCCATCCGAACCTGGAATGAGACCGCTGGCTAACGGCCCGGGATGGTCCAGACTCCATTGCCAGGCTTCAAACGCTGCCTGCATCCGGCCAGTATCGAGCACGTCACGAAGCACAACCACACCATCGTGTCTGAACTGGTCAATTGTGTCTTCGTCCAGCTGCATGAGATCAGATATCTCCGACGACAGGGAGCAACAGACTTTCCAGCGTCGCTCGCTGTCGCTCCTGCGGCCACAGTTGTGGGTTCAGGATCGCACACAGACCCACGCCGTCCATTGCCGCCAGAATCTTGCCACCAACATCCAGCGCACGTTCCGGGTTCCCGATCTCCAGAATCTCGCCGACGATGGTCACCGCCATCGCGTAATGTTCCCTGTAAACACGGCCCATCTCCTTCGATGTCTGCGCCCTGACGCAGAAGGCGAGCCAGACAGACCATTGTCGCCGCCGTTTGGGACTGGTGGGCAATGTCGCCAGAAACGGCTCGATACGACTGCTGCGATCGGCACGCTTCATCTCATCCAGGTGTGCTCCGCAACACCAGTGAAAGGCGGCAAGGAGGAGCGCGTCTTTGTCTTCGAAGTAGTAGGTGACCGCACCTGTGGTCACTCCCGCGCGTTTGGCGACATCGGTCAGCTTCACCTGGTCAAGGCCTTTGTCGAAAATAGCGTCAACCGCTGCCTGGACAATCAGCGCGGCTTTCTCGGGAATCGCTTCCAGTTCAGATTTGAGCATACGTAAGGATCAAAAGATTATCATAACGGTGATTATGTTCTTGCAAAAAAACATAATGGTGATTATGTTGCCGTGAAAGAATATACGCAATCTACGGGACTTGCACACTTACACACGGAAGAGGAGGACTCTTGCCAACACAAGCTGAAAAATGTGAGCAGTTCGAAGCACTGCACAACCAGCCCAACGCTTTCATTATCGCAAACCCATGGGACATCGGTTCCGCCCTTCTGATGCAGGGTCTCGGGTTTAAAGCACTTGCCACCACGAGCGGTGGATTTGCCTATACGATCGGCAAGTCCGACGGGGAACCGACCCTCGAAGAAAAACTCGAGCACTGCCGCGCCATAGCCGGTGCGACCGACATCCCTCTGAACGCCGATTTCGAAGATGCATACGCTAGTGATGCTGCTGGCGTAGCCAGGAACGTCGAAGCCATGATCGCCACCGGTGTCGCCGGTTGTTCAATCGAAGATTACGACCGGTCCGGTCAGTCACTCTACGAGCTGCCCGAGGCTGTTGACCGCCTCACCGCTGCCATCGAGACAGCCCGCAAGCAGGACTTTCCCTTCATGATCACCGCACGGGCTGAGCACCTGTTGCGCGCAGGGCGCGATCTGGATGAGGTGATCGGACGGCTGCAGGCCTATTCAGCCGCAGGTGCTGATGTCCTGTATTCGCCTGGGGTTGGGTCACTCGATGACCTCAAAACCATCACAGACGAACTCGACAAGCCATTCAACATGCTGGGCGTAACAGTGCCGGGAGCAACGCTTGCCGACTTTGAGCAGGCGGGTGCCCAGCGCGTGAGCATCGGCGGCGCACTGACCTACGTCGCGGCCAAACCCATCATCGATTTTGGCGAAGCGATGCTGAACGAAGGTTCATTTGCGTGGGTCTCGGAAATGGCCTCCGGCCAGCGTATCGCTGAACTCTTCGCAGCAGGAGGTCAGGCATGAGCCTGCCACAGGTCAGACAGGCCACAGCGTCCGACCGTCAATCGATACTGAACAGCATAACGCTCGCCTTCAGCTCTGACCCGGTTAATCGCTGGTATCTGCCCGACGCTGACCGTTTTCTGACCTACTTTCCAAGTGTAGTTGCGGCAGCCCTCGATGTGTCTCTTGATGCCGGTACCTGTTTTGTTACCGACGAGTGTGAAGGCGCCGCTATCTGGCTCCCTCCTGGGACCACTATGGATGAAGCCGCCATGGAGTCCGTGCTGACCGAGGCTCCACCGCCGGAACTCGCCGAACCGCTCATGGAGTTTTTTGGAGCGATCGAGTCTTATCATCCCCATGACGAAGACTGCTGGTACCTGCCGATTATCGGCGTTGACCCGGGCCACCGGGGGAAAGGTCTTGGCGGTGTGTTGATGAAACATGCCACGTCCGTCATCGACGAACAGGGCGCACTGGGCTACCTGGAATCCTCCAATCAGGCAAACATCTCGCTATACGAACGACACGGTTTCGAAGCGCTGGGGAAGATACCATTTGGCACATCCGGAACCGCTACACCCATGTTAAGACAGCGACGGACCTGAGGAGACACTAATGGCAAACACTGAAGCCGAAACTATCCTTGAACTCGAACGGGAAGCCTGCCGCCGTTTCCAGCAAGGTGATATCGACTGGGTCATGGATCACGTGATCATGGAGGACGGCATGCTCTTTCCTCCAGGCGGTGAACGCCTGACAGGGCGAGAAACCCAACGGGCTCTATTTAAAGAGTTCCTCCAGATGGAAGGCGCATCTCTGAGCTGGGAACCCCTGGAGGCATTTGTCAGCAAATCCAACGATATGGCCTGGGTTCACGGATCCGTTCTGGCAAAGATGCCAGGTGCACCCGAAGAGCCGGGGAAATTCGTCTCCATCTGGATGAAAGCTGACGGGAGGTGGCAGAACGTCGTCGAGATCCGCAACTCGAACCTGCCCTGACAACTGCTATCTCTCGCTGACCAATCGGTTTGCCAGATAGCGGTGGAAATTAAGCACGCTCAATTCGAGCGGTGTCACCGGTCCACGGTCGATAAACCGCGATAAGGTTGTGCGCTGCAGGTCCCTGGTGGCCTGAATGTCCTCCTGGTTGACCTGAACAAGCTGCTCACGCGATTGAGCCGCACTCGCTTCGCGATCAGACCCCATGCGCTCGAGGATCTCTTCGCTCATCGCAAGGCCTGTAAAGACCCGGGCTTGTGACGCGCTGACCGGCATGATGGACAGCCAGTTCGCGTACGCCGGGAATATCGGCAGGATGAAGGAGGGATAGATGAAGTAACCGCACAGGGCGGTTGCATCAGCCTCATCCAGACGGCTGACAGCCTCCGGTGTCTGCTCCGCCAGTCGCCTGGCAGCCTCATCCGTAAACGGAACTTTGAGATGCGCCCACGTCTCGAAGTCACTGATGTCCTTGACGCCGAGACCTGGTATTTCAGGTTGCACTGACACCGGATGCAGGCCGGGATGGTGTAATGACTCCATGCCGTTTTCGACAACCAGCTTCCAGTTACCCGGCCAGATCTCGTCATGGATCGCGGTTGTAGACCAGGTACTCAACTCATAAGGCGCAAGTCCCTCCGTGGCACCTACTATTTGTGGCGTCAGGGGCGCGGCGGCCGCATCGAGGTTCACAAAGACAAATCCATTCCAGCACTCTGTGCGGATCTTCGGCAACCGGCACTTGCGGATCTCAAAATCCGTCCCACCCATACCGGGTGCTCCCCGCAGTACCCCGTCAAGACCGTAGGTCCAGCGATGGTACGCACATGTGAAAACACGCGCGTTTCCTGCACCTGCGGCAACGGGATAGTAGCGATGCCGGCAGACGTTGGAGTATGTCGTGATCGTGTCTTCATCAGTACGGACGAGGAGCAGCGGCTCACCGACGAGTTCCTCCGTCAGATAGTCGCCCACTTCACGGAGCTGATCTTCTCGTGCTACACAGATCCACTCTTTGCGGAACACCTCTTCAATTTCGAGCGCGTACAAATCCGGATCGTGATACCACATGGGATCCAGGAAACGGGCATTGCTGAGATCGCATGTCCGGGTCTCACCCAGCTCTTCAAGCAGCCGTTCAGATACTTGCGACATGTCCCCTCCCATCTTGTAATTATTTAAACGTATGTTAGATTAAACAACTGTTAGATAAACTTCAACGTTCTATGAGACTGAGGTCCCTTTAGTGGCACGTCCGGCTGACCCACAACGTCGCGAGGCGTTATTGGACGATGCGGTCAAATTCCTTTCCCGTTCGGGTCTTGGAAATGTATCGATGAGGACACTTGCCGCCGCTCTGGACGTCACAGCGCCTACCCTCCTCTATCACTTCGAATCCAAAGAGAAGCTCATTATCGAAGTCCTGGACGCCGTGGAAGCGGAAGAACTCGCGGCTGTAGAAGACAACTGCGGGGATCTCGCCTCGAAACTCAAACGCTACTGGCTGGAAAGGACGGGGCCCGACGATCTCGAGCGCTTTCGTCTGCAGATTGAGGCGGTCTGCCTGTCAGCAGCAGAAGATGCGCTTCCGGCCCCGGTCAGGGCTCGTATCTGCACAAACTGGGTCGACGCCATCCAGAAAGACCTGGAGAGTATGGGTGTATCGAAGGACAAGTCCCGCTCTTACGCTACCATCCTGCACGCCACACAGGCGGGCTTGTTGACTGATCTCCTGGCGACTGGCGACCGTAAACGCGTCGACCAGGCACAGGCTGTGTTCGCAGACCTGCTGGAACTTATCCTGGACCAACCCTGATTCAGCCGCTAACGCGACGCCTGATAGTCCTGAAAAGCAGCGCCACAACTGCGAACAGGACTACCAACACGGTCGCAACTGACAGCTTGGCGATCAGCGGAAGTGGCCACTCCACGCGAAAGTCCACCCGCCCGGGAATGTATCCGGAGGTATCCGCGACACCGGTTTTGAAAAACGAGGTGAGCATCTGATCGAGTGCGGTAACCTGATTATCCACCCAGTCATCGTGACCGAATCCACGCAAAACAAACAACTCCCCGTTCTCAAGGTGCGGAAGCAACTCGTCTTCCACATACCGGAGTGGCGTCGACACATCGAGGTCCCCATTGACGAGCAATGTTGGCGTGGCATCCCGGGTGGGCATATTGAATTCCTCTGGGAACGGAACGATCGGCCAGGTCGAACACGCGCCCTGGAGCAACAGATCCAGCGGTGAGCCCATGGATGTCGATGATCGCATCCGAACTTCAACGAAGTTCGCGTCGTTCTGACACTCCGATCCCGCCTTTGACAGCATATCTCCCATGACAAACGCATGCGGCATGGTCAGATCGAACGCAAGGTCGAGTAGAAACAACCCGCTGTTGTCGCCTTTTTCTGCAGCGATCAAAGCGTCGAACAGGAGAACGCTGGTCTCACGGCTGGACATAAGGAGGAATGCGGCAGCCCAAACCTTGTCAGCGTCGATCTCCAATCCGAGCCAGGTCCTGTCTGCCTGGTTGAGTGTCCAATACAAAGTCTCTGCAAGATCCGATGTTCGCCCCTTGCAGTATTCGTCCGCGGCACAGAGGTCAGCGTACTGCCCGATGACAGCGTCGGTCGCTTCCGGAAACCACTTGAAGTGACCAGGGGGGTTGACCGTTACGAGAACCGAGCTTGCAACTACTTCCGGGTACATCCGTGCGTAGTACTGGGCTATGCGGGTACCGTAGCTTCTGGCAAAGAGATGAATCTGTTCATGGCCGAGAGATCGCCTTGCCAGTTCAAGATCCTGGATGACATCGAACATGGTATAGCTCGAGAGATCCACGCCCTCGCGCATCAGACGACCTGCGCACTCCGATGCTGCCTGCCCCATCCTTTCCCGCCCGGTCAGAGACAGTGGTGCGTCTTGTATCATGACAGCTGACACTTCCGGACAGATCAGCGGCAACCCGTCATCAACGCCACGGTACCCTACCAACAACACATCGTAGTGACTGAGCAGGTCCGGGGTGTCGAGACCAAACCTCAGATTTGTCCCACCCGGTCCGCCGTTTAGAAACACGACCGGTGGAGTCTGTGTCGAGCCGGAACTCAGATGAATCACCGGCAGATCGATTTTCCCTGTATTTGACTGTGAACGGTTCTCAGGGACCTCGAGTGTTCCACATGTCGCGGTCACACCATCTGGCAACGGCTCGTCCCACTCACAAGGTTGAAGATCCATGGCAGAGGCTTGCACTACCAGCCACCCTGTCAGGATGCAGAGAACAAGCCGGGGACAGACGAATCTCACATCCGTTTCACACAAACACCAACACGTGCGCAAACGTCCTCATCGGTATCCGGTGTGACGATTTTGCGTTCCACCACCGTGTCAGCCAGTTGACGGTCAATCCAGGTAGCAGCGACTTCGAAGCCTCTATCCGCATAAGCGCTGGCCGGCTGGCCACCCATAAACCCCATAACCGCCCGGTCTTGTGGAGTGCACTTGGCGATCACAGCGGCAAACCCCGCAGACGCCGCCCAGGCCAGGAAGTAATCCAGCAGAGCAAGGCCTATACCGTGGCCCTGGTAATCCGGACTGCGCTCATCACCTGCGGCCAATTGTCCCACGTGGTAACAAAAGACATTGAGCGAGGCCTCGGGAAGTTCAGGCGCATGTTCTCCGAAATCTCCCCAGTAGTCCGGATGCCAGATGCCTTCACTGGACCGAAGTGCCGCGTTGTACCTGCGAAATTGCAATTGAGCGACATGCTGATCGCCATCAAACGCGAGGACAGCCGCGGCTCCCAGGTCTTCCATGCGGTTCAGGAGTACTTCGCGGGTGCCAAAACAATCTTCCGGAACACGGCCAACGTCGTTGGTGGTCATCAACCGGTATTCAATATTCATTCCGCTCACCCTATCTTGTAGCCGACTCTTTCACAAAACGACAGAACTGCTCACTGATCTCATCGGCCGAGTAGTCGCCATCAGGTGAGAACCAGAGTTGGGCGTGGTTACCGGCACCAAGCAACATCAATCGCAAAAGTTGCCTGTTGACCCATGGTTGCAGTGACAATCCTTCCAGTAACTCTTCGAACTTTGCTTCGAACTGGTCTCGGAAAGCGATCAGCTCGCCAGAATATTTCGGGACTTCATCGGGGGTCACTTTGAATATGACGCGTGTAAACGAGCTCTCTTCGGTTACCGCCCGGATGAGCGCCGCCATCCCGGCCTCCAGTCGCGCCCAGGGGTCATCCAGGGATTCGACGGCTTCTTCAAACGTCTGCGTAATCTGAGCGACGCCTGCTTCGTAGATTGCAAGCAGCAGGTCGTCTTTCGAATCAAAGTGGTAGTAGATGGAACCAGGCAACATGTCCACGGCCCTGGCGATGTCACGCATGCTCGTGGCTTTGAATCCCTGGCTCGCAAACAGGTCCGCCGCGGCTTCGACCAGGGCGCGATTGCGGCTATTGGAGCGGCTGTTTGATCGCTGCGGTTTCATATGTGAAGCATACGAGGCCTTGACTTACCAAACAAGTGTTTGTTTAATAGCCAAACATCTGTTTGCTTAAGGTCGATCATGGACGTTGCAGAGCCGTCGCTATACGAAACAAATTCGTTTCATCCGCTGTTCAGGGAGCTTCGGGAAAACGACCCCGTACACTATTGCGAGGAAAGCGAGTTCGGCCCTTACTGGGCTGTGACGCGCTACGACGATATTGTTGCTGTTGATATGAACCACCGGGCTTTCTCTTCGGCTGTCGGAGGCATGTCAATCTTTGACTTTCCCGTCGACAGCAACTCGAGTTTCATCAACATGGACCCGCCGGATCATCGCGCACATCGAAGTGCCGTCACACCCGTTTTCAATAGCGAAAACCTGGCTGAAATGGAAGACGAGGTCCGTGAGCGGGTTGTGCAGATCCTGGATTCCGTCCCGGTGAACACACCTTTCGATTGGGTCACCACGGTGGCTAACGAGTTGCCTCTGCAGATGTTGTCCACTCTGTTTGGGATACCCGAAGAAGACCGCTACCACATGCTGTACTGGACCAACGCCCAGGTTGGGGCTGTCGGGGGTTTGCCTCGCGACGACGAGGAAGCGGCCAAACATCCCTCGTTCTCCGAGTACTACCTGAAGCTGCGCCGGCAGCGGGCAATGGAAGATCCCAGGCCTGACCTCGTATCCCACCTGGTGCACAATCAACCCGACATATCCGATGAGATGTACCTGAATCACCTGAGACTTCTGATGGTGGGCGCTAACGATACGACCAGGACCAGTATTGCAGGTGGTCTCGAGGCGGTCATCGACCAGGGTCTGTACGGTACGCTACGCGCCAACCCCTCTTTGATCCCGACGGCCGTCAACGAGATTGTCCGCTTTGTCTCCCCGGTTGTGCATCAGCGCCGAACTGCAACTTGTGACATCGAACTCAACGGCAAACAGATTCACAAAGGTGACAAGGTTGTGATGTTCTACGTTTCAGGCAACCGAGACAAAGATGTGTTCAAAGACCCCGACCGTCTGATGCTCGACCGTTCGGAACCGCGCATACTGTCGTTCGGATCAGGAATTCATCACTGTATTGGTTTCCGCCTGGCGCGGATGCAGCTGCAGCACATGTGGGAAGGCATGCTGGAACGGTTCAGCGATTTCGAACTGGTTGATCGTCCAACACGTTTAAGATCAAACTTTGTCCAGGGGTACCTTGCGATGCCAGTCATCGCTCGCGCCTGACAACACGTCATTACAAGGAGAAAAAAATGAAATTTGTCGTCACCGGCGGATCCTCCGGCCTGGGTGAGGCCCTCGTCACCCGCCTGTCCGCACACGAAGTCTGGATACTCGACGTCAAGCCACCCGGGGAGCTCGCGGACAACCACCACTATTTTCAAACTGACCTTTCTGATCCTGAATCGATCGACGGTGTTCTGGAATCGCTTCCGGATTCGATTGACGGTCTTGCCAACGTTGCGGGGATGGCATCTGCGCCGGAACCCGAGACCGTTGTAGCGGTAAACTTTCTGGGACTGAGGCACTTAACGAACAGTCTGATCCCGAAACTCAAGACAGGCGGCAGCATCGTCAACGTCTCCTCTGTTGCGGGGCGCGAATGGCGGGCAAAATACGAACGGCTACAGCCAGTGCTGAATACCACCTCTTTTGCAGAAGGTCTCGCATGGTGCCGTGAAAACAGCGACATAGTGGCGCGCGACCCGTATACGCTGTCGAAGCGGCTCGTCACGGCTCATACGCTACGCGCTGCTGAGGATGGCGTCATGCACGGTTTCAGAATCAACTGTGTGAGCCCGGGACCCATCGAAACACCGTTGTACCCGCAGTTCGCAGCCCTGATGGGTGAAGCGCAAAGCGATTGGTTGAAAGCCCAGGCTGGTCGCGCTGCGACGCCAAACGATATCGCAGAAGTTGTGGACCTCCTGTTGACTGGCGAATGCGGCTGGCTGAACGGTGTGGACATCCCGGTGGATGGTGGCTACACGGCCGGCATGGAATCGGGCTGGGTGGACTTCTCCCAGTCACCGATCATGCAAGGTCGTTAACCAGGACAATCGCGGCTGAACCCGCTCCTACAGAGGTAGATACATTGTAGGAGCGGCTTCAGCCGCGATCCGAAAGTCTAAGCAGGCGGCACGCCGACCGCATTCCCCTGATGTTGCTCAGTTGAGGCAAGCGTATCCAGCAATTCGACAACTTCGCACACGAGACCATTTTGTGTTTTCGCGAACACCACGTATTCCACATCGTAGTTGTGTCCACGTCGGCTGACTGCATGTATGTCAAACCGGACAACGCTGGAAGCTTCATCACCGATCTCATCATGAATCACGACGTTCATCTCACCGCCGCCGTATATTTTGTTGAATACCGCGTCATTGAACGCCATAACCGCATCTTTGCCGATGTGTGGACCTGAGATATTGTCCGGTAGCGAGTAGTTCAATCGCCACGTTACATCATCGGCATACATCGCCGCTAACGCATCACAATCACCAAACGCTTCGACAATACGTCGAGCGGGTGTCGGGTTTACCGGCATCGATTCGACTCCTTAAGGGCATATAATCACCGATTGTATGACAGATCGGTGAACGACCGATGACGGAATTCAACCAACCCCTTTCCGGCAACGACATGCCGCGCTTTGGTGGGATTGCCAGCATGTTTCGCCTGCCGACACAGCCAACAGCGGAAGACCTCGATGTTGCAATCGTCGGGGTACCCCTGGATATCGGTACGAGCAATCGTACGGGGACGCGTTACGGCCCACGCCAGATACGTTCAGAATCGGTACTGGTAAGACCCTACGGCATGGCTACGGGCGCCGCTCCTTTCGACTCTTTCCAGGTTGCTGATACCGGCGACGTCGCGCTCAATGCTTACAACCTTGCAAAGTCCGTGGACCTGATCAAGGCTCACTACGACAATCTGCTGCAACACCCCGTGGTACCTGTTTCCCTCGGTGGCGATCACACAATTACCTTGCCTATCCTGAGGAGCATCGCCGCAAGGCACGGCAAGGTTGCCCTGATACACGTTGATGCACACGCC
The DNA here is from genome assembly GCA_028277965.1 of Pseudomonadales bacterium. Taxonomy (GTDB): domain Bacteria; phylum Pseudomonadota; class Gammaproteobacteria; order Pseudomonadales; family Azotimanducaceae; genus UBA4421. The sequence goes on along the minus strand of JANQFF010000209.1, from coordinate 6,131 downwards.
GACATCAACGATGAGATGTTCGGCGAGCGTATCACCCACGGCACAATTTTCCGCCGAGCCATCGAGGAAGGGCTGGTCGATCCAAACTGTATGTTTCAGATCGGACTACGTGCCACCGGCTATAGCGCGGAAGACTTCGATTGGGCTCGCCAGCAGGGTGTCACAGTCGTACAGGCCGAAGACTGCTGGCACAAGTCGCTCGCGCCATTGATGGAAGAAGTGCGCAACCGTGTCGGGGCAAAGCAGCCTGTGTACCTGTCTTTCGATATTGACGGGCTGGATCCATCGGTGGCTCCCGGCACCGGTACACCCGAACCCGCCGGCCTCACAGGGAGTCAGGGCCTCGAGATTATCCGTGGCTGCTACGGTTTAAACATGGTCGGATGCGATCTCGTCGAGGTGTCACCACCATACGATACAACCGGCAACACGGCGCTCCTCGCCAGCAATCTCGTGTTCGAGATGTTGTGTTCGCTGCCGGGATGCAATCGCCGCTAACTCGATCTGAACGACGCCGAGGCGCGTAAACGCCGGGTCCAGACCACTGCCCAGACAACGGGCACTGTCAGAAACGTAATAAGGATGAGCGCCTCACGCCCCTCGATGGGAACATCCCCCATCATGACACCCGAAATAATCCGGAGCGCAAGCAGCAGGCTGCCTGCCCACATCATGGCGATGTTGGCACGATTCGCGACAGGCAAATCGAGCAACATCAGCACCGGTGGAATGAGGAAAACGACCAGGAGGCTCGTGAACAACCACATGGGGTAGTCCAGAAACCATCCGGATAGCCCCGCGGAAAAGACAAGCGCGAGCACGATGGAACCAAGCAGGTAGAAGGTAGTCTCGAAATTTAACCGTTTCATATTCTGGTCTCCTGGACAGTCAAGACATGGTTGCCGTCAACTCCCTCGATGTAGTTGAGCGCACCACTCGAGCGGTAGCCAAGCAACTGTTGAGCGCGTTTTGGAAGTTTGAATGCGATATCAGGTGGCACCGCCATAAACTGGTTTTCCTCCTGGGTCATGTAGTCTACGCCATGAGAAAAGATGATTCCGGTGCGCGGTACATCGGTGTGATTGATACCCAGACCGTGATACACACTCCCCAGCCAGACCGCGACAGAACCTTTTTTCATGACTGCCTGAACCACTTCCTCTTCCCTGGGTTTCCGGTCTTCCGGCCAGCGATTGCTGCCTGGCACATACCGCGTAGCGCCATTATTTTCCGTGAAGTCCGTCAGAGCCACCATAAAGGCGACAGTAAATTCCGGTCCCATCGGATCACGGTGAACGTAGGGAAGATAGCGCCACTCATCTCTGTGCAACGGCTGATTGCTTCCGCCGCGACAGACCTGCATCGCGACCGTTGCATTGAGACGATAGTGATGACAGTTCGGACCAACCAGCGGGTCGTGCTTCTGAAACAAATCATCGAACGCAGGTTCCGCTCGATCTCCCGCAAACGCATTGACCGCCATCGGGAAGCTGGGAAGAAGAATCCCGTCCGCTACTTCGAGCAGGCACTCATTGAGCAACAGGTGTTCACTGAATTCCGGTCCACGTGCAAAGATGGCGCTGACCGACCTCTTGCGCTGGCCGAAAAAATCACCTCCGCCCGGTTCCTGTCGATCAAGCTGCACGTCGAGCGTCGCAGCCAGCTCATCAATAATTGCCGACTCAATCAGCTCTTCGATGATTGCAACGCCGCTTTGACGAACCTCCGCGACCACGCCTGTCATGACGTCGGAAGGGGAGAAGCGTCTTATCGACCCCACGGTTCCGGCATCAGGCAGGCGCGGCCTGCCCTCCCCTGATCAGCCGGCCGGGTCGAACCCCCGTTGGGTTGCCTCCTTCGAATGTGATTTCCCCGGATTTGATCGTAAGGCGATAACCCTCCGACTTCTGAACCAGGCGCTTCCCGCCAGCGGGCAGGTCATACACCATCTCAGGCTGACCGAGCTTCAGGTTCTCATAGTCGATCAGATTGAGATCGGCGATGTAGCCAGGCGCGATAACGCCGCGATCATAGAGCCCGTAAACCTGGGCTGAATCCTGGGTGAGCTTGTGAACCACAAACTCGAGCGGCAGCCGGGGGCCACGCTCGCGATCACGCGTGAAGTAGCTGAGCATGTAGGTCGGCACACTTGCGTCAACCAGCACGCCACAGTGTGCGCCACCGTCTGACAGGCCAAATACGCTCAGAGGATGTTCAATCACCTCGCGCTGACCCTCGAGATCACCTTCGTAGCGCCCGAACAGAATGAGAAGCGGACGACCTTCCGCCATGACATCCATGATGACTTCCCTTGGATCCAGACCTTTCGCATTCGCAACAGCGGCGACAGTATCGTCAGGACTCGGTTCATAAGTCAGAGCTTCATCCATGATGTATTGATAATCATGGTCTGTGAGGAACCTGACAGCGTCCGCGTTCCTGGGCAGATGCGCTTCCTCCGTCAGCACCCGCTCGCGGAATTCAGGGTCCTTCAGGGATTTTTTCTGTTCTTCGAGTGGCAGATGTTCAATTTCCCTGTACGCAGGGAACTGACGCATTGGATTGATGGTTCCGTCCAGCGTCATCAGGATCGATGCGGGTCGCGCACCAACCTGCGGCCGGAGCTCGAACCCGTCTTCTGCCAGCTTCTCAGCAAGGTCCCACACGGGCCCCAAGCCTGCCGTGACGAGCGGAGTGATCTTGCAACCCGTCTCACGGGTGATGTGCTCAATCCAGCCGAGTTCTTCCGGATCGTTGAGAGAATCAGAAACAAACTCCATCGTGCCGTGGTCGAGACCTTCAAACGCAGCGCCGATGGTTTTCATCTCTTCAGCAGAAGCGCGAGTGCCAGGTACGAGGTTCCCGGCCTTATCAACATGCCCATAAAAACGTGAGGTCGAGAATCCCAGCGCCCCCGCTTCCAGGGCTGAACGGGTAATCGCACGCATCGCTTCCATGTCGTCGGTGGTTGCATCGTCATAACAGCGATCCCCCATGACGTAGTGCCGGATCGCAACATGGGGGACCTGTGTACCGACGTCCACGGTGTACGGCGTATCGATACTGGTCAGGTATTCATCGAACGATTCCCAGTTCCATGGAATACCCTCATGCAGTGCCGTACCAGGGATGTCCTCCACACTTTCCATCAGTGCAACGAGCTCACCCTCCGTGCCCGGGTGTACGGGTGCAAAACCAACCCCACAATTACCCATCACTATCGAGGTCACACCGTGCCAGCTCGATGGCGTGACGTCTTTATCCCAACAGACCTGCCCATCGTAGTGCGTGTGGATATCGACAAATCCAGGTGTCAGGAGATCGCCGCCTGCGTCGATCACGCGACGGGCTTCGCCGGAACTCTCACCTGCAGCCGTGACTGCAGAGATTCGACCGTTGTCCACAACGACGTCCCCCTTGAATGCAGCCTGGCCGGTGCCATCTACGATTGTCGCGTTCTGAATGATGAGATCGTGCACTCGTTTCCCTCCTATATTCGTCGACCTATTCTACACCTTACTCAGCCAGGGGGTTGATTATCTGACGAACCACATCACCCGCGAGATGCGCTCGCAGAAAGTCAAAACTGTGTGCAATCTCCTCCGCGGGCACCTCCGGGTGCAATCCCGGATTGGCGTGAATTCGTTTGTCAGAGCCGCTTATAGCATCAAACAGATCGAGATAGCCATCACGCGGAAAAAGCTCATCTTCCAATTGCATGAGAAACAACACCGGGTGGGTTACCTGCCCGGCTGCATTTCTGAGCACCCCCGCCAGAGGTTTTCCGGCTTTGCTTGTACCCGCGAGACCCAGCACTGCAACTGCAAACTCGAGTTCTGACGCGAGCAGCGGCAAACCAAAGATGGTCCCCATCGACAGACCAAAATATCCAAGCCGACCTGAGCCCAGCCCGGTGTCGTCGCAGACTGCCCGGTACGCCTCCAACCAGTCCGCCACCATGTCATCGACAAATCCCGCTCGCTGCATTTCTTTGGCGAACGCTTCCCGGCCTCCAGGACTGACGAAACGTAATCCGTGAACCGGCCCGTCCACCGCAAGAACTGCAACTTCGGCTTCATCAACGAGGCGACGAGCCAGGTGCGGGATGGGAGCCTGATAGCGGTCGCCCGATGCTCCATGACCCATCAGCACCAGGGCAGTGTCGTCTTTGACTTCACCCGGTTGCCAGACGGCACCAGTCACTCTTCGTATACTTCCGTCAAGTTCGAAATCCCTGGCGCCACTTTCACCTGTTTCCAACCAGTTCAGTTTCATGTTGCTAGCGCCCCTGAAACTCGGGTGGTCGTTTTTCCATGAACGCCCGCGGACCTTCCCGCGCATCCAGTGTGCTCCCGGCAAATTTCTGGTGGTACAGCTCCATTTCCAGCTGATTGCTGAACGTGCCTTCCAGGCCGCGATAGAGTTCCCGCCTGGTTAACTGAACCGCGACCGGCGCAGCATTGGCGAGGGTCTGGACCATATCGTTGACCGCATGCTCGAGCTCTTCTGGCTCCACTACCTTATTCACGAGACCCATCGACATCGCTTCTTCGCCACTCACCTGTCTACCGGTGTACAGAATCTCAGCAGCCCTTGCGAGACCAACGATGCGCGGCAGATAGAACGTCATGCAGGCTTCGGGCACCAGGCTGATCCGGGAGAAGGCGGATGCAAACTTTCCGGCGGTAGAAGCGATGCGGATATCACAGCTCAGTGCCATACCAAACCCGAGACCTGCTGCAGCCCCGTTTATGGCAGCAACTGCAGGCTTCGGAAGATCCCACATCACGCGCGCAAAGGCTTCCTGGAATCCATCGCGCGGCAGCTTGCTGTTCGGCGCATCTTTGTCTTCAGACCTGGAGGCGCGTGCACCCAGATCGGCACCCGCACAGAATGCCTTCCCCGCTCCCCGGAACAGGAGGACACGAACGGCATCATCAGCACTGGCGTCCCGGGTTGCCTCGAGGATTTCTTCACGCATATTGGTCGTGAGTGCATTCAACCGCTCAGGGCGGTTGAACGTGATTGTCGCAACACCGTTGTCCTTATCGTAGATGATCTCTTCGTAGCTCATCGTTCCCCCCTTTTGTATTTACACAATCATAGAGAATCGCGGCTGAAGGCACGACGTATACGTCGTGCGGGTTCGCAAAACACACGGCTGGTGTTCCGGCAGGGATGCCGTGAAAGCAACCCACGTTGAAGTATCGCGGCAAGGTGTTCTACGGAGGTAGATGTGTAGGTGTATTGTAGGAGCGGCTTCTGCCGCGATAACCTTCTTCAACACTTCGGGAGGAACACGTTGTCCACGATGATCAAAACCAATTGCCCACGCGACTGTTACGACGCATGCGGCATCCTCGTAGAGCAGCGCGAAGGTAACCAGCCACGTGTTCTTGGTGACCCGGACCATCCCATATCCAGAGGGCGCCTCTGCAGCAAGTGTGCAATCGCGTACAACGGGGTGTGGCAAGACAAAAACGCCCGGCTGCAGTACCCCCTGCGCAGATCAGGTGCAAAAGGTGGCGGGCAGTTTGAGCGCATTACCTGGGAGGAAGCTCTCTCCGAAATTGCATCCAGTCTCCAGCAGGTCATCGATAGCAACGGTGCTGATGCCATTCTGCATACACACTACAGCGGCACACTTTCACTGATTGCGCACTTCTTCCCGAGCCGTTTCTTCGCTCACATAGGGGCTTCGGAAGTGGATCCGGACACCATCTGCAACGCCGCCGGTCATGTCGCCTGGACACTCCTCTTTGGCAATTCCGGCATGGGTTTCGACCCGCGCACAGCCAAAGATGCCTCGTGCATCCTGGTCTGGGGAGCAAACCCGTCTCACACGGCGCCCCACGCCCACGAGCACTGGCTAACCGAGTCTCCCGCAAACGTCATAGTGGTCGATCCGCTCCCGACAGAAACGGCCAGAGCAGCGGACCTGCATCTGCAACCCCGCCCAGGGACCGATGCTGCGCTGGCATTCGGGTTGCTGCACGAACTCCGCAATCTGGGTGCGATCGATGCCGAATTCATTGACAAGCACACATTGGGCTACGAAGAGATCACAGCGACAATCGATGCATGCACACCCGCCTGGACGGAAGCGCAAACCGGCGTTACACCGGATCAGT
>JANQFF010000298.1 GCA_028277965.1 Pseudomonadales bacterium | reverse complement strand
TAACCCGAACGCACGTATCAGTGTGAAGCTGGGTGCTGAAATTGGTGTCGGCACCGTTGCTGCCGGTGTGACCAAAGCCCGGGCGGATCATCTGGTCATTGCTGGTGATACGGGTGGTACCGGTGCTTCGCCGCTCACCTCCATCAAGCACGCTGGCGTACCCTGGGAACTCGGAATTGCCGAGACTCATCAGACCCTGGTGATGAACAACCTGCGCTCACGGGTGGTCCTGCAGACAGATGGGCAGCTCAAGACCGGACGCGATGTCGCGATCGCCGCACTTCTCGGAGCAGAGGAATTTGGTTTCGCTACAGCCCCTCTGATCGCCCTGGGGTGCATCATGATGCGCAAGTGTCACCTGAACACCTGCCCTGTTGGTATCGCAACCCAGGACCCGGACCTGCGTAAGAAGTTCGCCGGTGCTCCGGAACACGTTGTGAACTACATGTTCATGATTGCCAAAGAACTACGCGCGATCATGGCTCAGCTTGGATTACGCACACTCAACGAAATGGTTGGGCGAGTCGATCTCCTGGAAATCAAAGCGGCTACAGATCACTGGAAGGCCAGAGGCCTCGATCTGAGCGAGATTCTGACTCCCGCGCAAATTCCGGATGAGTTCCTCGGTTCCTATGCCCAGCACGAACAGGATCATGAACTCGACCGGGCACTGGACAATCGCCTGATGGAGCTTGCCGAACCGGCACTGAACAGCGGCGAGAAAGTCTTCGCGGAAATGGACATCGTCAACACCAACCGCGTGGTTGGCGCGATGTTGTCCAATCGCATCATCCGGGAAGTTGGACCGGACATGCTTCCCGAGGACACGATTCATTTCAAGTTCAACGGCAGTGCCGGCCAGAGTCTTGGCTGCTGGCTCGCCCGGGGGGTCACCCTCGAGGTGGAAGGTGATGCCAACGACTACACCTGTAAAGGCCTCTCCGGCGGCAAGGTCATCATCTATCCGCCAAAGAGCTCCACCTTCGTCCCGGAAGACAACATCCTCATAGGCAACGTGGCCCTGTATGGCGCAACTTCCGGTGAAGCGTACTTCAGAGGTGTTGCAGCCGAGCGGTTCTGCGTGCGCAACAGTGGTGCTTCAGCGGTGGTAGAAGGTGTGGGCGACCATGGCTGTGAGTACATGACCGGCGGTCGCGCTGTAATTCTTGGACGTACCGGCCGGAATTTCGCAGCCGGTATGAGCGGCGGTATCGCCTACATCTGGGACCCCCAGGACAAGTTCGACACCCAATGCAATCTCGAGATGGTTGCACTCGAGCGAATGGTCGAAGACGAGGACATCAAGGAACTCAAGCGTCTCATCGAGAACCACGCGAAATACACCGGTTCAACGGTCGCTGATTCCCTGTTAGCCAATTGGCAACAGGCGCTCAAACAGTTCGTCAAAGTCATGCCGACGGACTACAAACGTGTTCTCGAACAACGAAAACAGGAAGTCAGCGCAGGCTGAAGACGGCGTGGTGAACACGCCCTAAACACAAAGAAGAAGATGGGAAAACCTACAGGATTCATGGAATTTCCGCGCAACGCGGCACCCTACAGGGATGCTGGTGCGCGTCTGCTCGACTACAACGAAATCTATACGGACCACGACGTGGACCGGCTCACGACCCAGGGTGCACGCTGTATGGACTGCGGTGTACCTTTCTGCCAGTCGGAAGATGGCTGCCCGATCCACAACCTGATTCCCGAGTGGAATGATCTCGTGTACCGCGACCAGTGGCGGGAAGCTCTCGACCGCCTGCACAAGACCAACAACTTTCCCGAATTCACGGGCCGGGTTTGTCCCGCACCCTGTGAAGGTGCCTGCGTCCTCGGCATCACCGATCCTGCGGTGACCATCAAGAACATCGAAATGGCCATCATCGACCGTGGCTTTGACGAGGGCTGGGTTATCCCGGAACCACCGGAGACAAGCACAGGGAAAAGCATAGCAGTAATCGGTTCAGGTCCGGCTGGTCTCGCCGCAGCAGCACAGCTCAACAAGGCGGGGCATACAGTGACCGTTTATGAACGTGCCGACCGCATCGGCGGTCTTCTGATGTACGGCATCCCGAACATGAAGCTTGCCAAGAATGAGGTGGTTGAACGCCGTGTGCAGCTTCTCAGGGACGAGGGTATCGAGTTTGTCACCGGTGCAAATGTCGCTGACGGCTCAGACGGCTCCATCGCCATCGACACGCTGGCCGCTGACAACGATGCAGTTCTCCTGGCGACGGGCGCAACGGTTCCAAGAGACCTGCCTATTCCAGGCAGGGAACTGGGCGGTGTCCACTTCGCCATGGAATTTCTGACGGCAAATACCAAAAGCCTGCTCGATTCGAATCATGATGACGGCCAATACATCTCTGCCAGGGACAAAGATGTCATTGTGATTGGTGGGGGAGACACAGGTACGGACTGTATCGGTACATCACTGCGTCACGGCTGCAGGAGCCTGGTCAACTTTGAGCTCTTTCCTCAACCTCCAGCTGATCGTGCGCCAAACAACCCCTGGCCTACATGGCCGCGTATTTATCGTGTCGACTACGGTCACGAAGAAGCTGCACATCTGCAGGGTGACGATCCAAGGGTTTACTCAATCTCGAGTCTCAATTTCATCGGTGACGACAAAGGACATGTCACAGGCGTACGTACCGTTGAAGTCGAAATGCGTGACGGTCAGTTTCACAACATCGAAGGCACTGAGCAGGACTGGCCGGCTGACCTGGTGCTTCTGGCGATGGGTTTTCTCGGACCCGAGCACGAGGTGAGCGATCCGCTCGGCGTGGAATACGACGAACGCAGCAACTACCAGGCTGCATACGGCCACTACCAGACCAACCTCCCGAACGTATTTGCCGCCGGAGATTGCCGACGTGGCCAGTCACTGGTCGTACGGGCGATCAACGAGGGCCGGGAAGCGGCACGGGAGATCGACCGGTATCTAATGGGTGATACCCAGCTTCCCTGATTAACAAATCACAAGTTAACAACCGCGGCTAAAGCCGCTGCTACAGAGATAGCCAATTATCTCTGTAGCAGCGGCTTTAGCCGCGACTCTTATCTATCTGTTCGCCCGCACCGCACCCTGGACCATCTCGAAGCGGCGGATCCAGGGATCAAGCCCTTGCAGATCGCCGCGCAGCGCATAAACACCGTGGCGTGCAGCACTCGACGTCCGGTAAACGCCCTGGACGATGACATACAGGGTTCGTTCGCCTCTTCTGATCGTGTATATGGCAAACGACCCCGGGTCAGCCTGACCCTCAATCAGCGCCTCGGCGCGATCGAGGGACGAGACAGTCACGAGCTGCAATGTATATCGGTCCGGGTTCTGGGAGAGAATCCACTCCTCGTCCGCAGACGTGTCGCGCTCGATGACCGGGATGGGATCCGGCTCTTCAATCACTGGTTCGGGCTCGGATATTTCAGCGACTTCAGTTTCAACGACATCCGGTTCGGGTAGTACATCAGGAACCTCTGTGTCTTGCGCCACACCGTCACCGGCTGTGTCTGCAATCGCCTCAACGATGACTTCCTCAACCGGTTCGTCCGGCTGCGTTGGTTCAGCAACCTCCAGTCCGTCTACCGGACCCGGATCGACAGGCTCCTCGATACGAGGCTCCTCGACGAACGTTGCCGGTTCAGGAACAGCCTCCGCTACTTCCTCCGGATCAGGCCCCTGAACGAAGAGGTAAATCAACCCGACCAGAACCGCCAGGAGAACAGCCAGGGTCGCGTGAACCACCGGGAACGAGCGTTCCCGGCGAGTAATCTCACCCGTTTCCATTTCGATCAGGAGATTGCTGGCAATACTGTCCACAACACCCGGATTACCGGCAGACTTACTGGCTATGCGACTGACCTGTTCTTCTGTAAACGGCAGCCTCCCCCGGTACAGTGCCTGGCTGAAGCGCCACTCCAGGTAGTTCCTGACATCTGCTTTGGGAAATCCAGACAACCGGAGCTCGAACCATTCGATCTCATGCTTTTTGGTTGCACGTTCCACCCCGCCAACAATGCTCGCCTCGGCAAAAAGGACCATTCGCAGATTGGACCCGGCTACAACTTCAACCAGGCGCGTCAGCGCCGCCGGTTCCAGAAGATGACCATCATCGATCATCACGAGACACACCCGACTCTGTTCCATCTGCTCCACCGTATGCCTGACAACCGCATCAGCAAGTTGCTGGGGCGTGGCTTCCGCATCAGCGGCTACTCCGAACCCCGTCAGAAGCGCGGCAAGCACTTCCCGCTCACTGTTGACGACAGTACCCGCAAGACGGGCGCCTTTGGTCGAGGGTTCCAGATTAGACGACAGTTCCTTGAAGAGCGTTGATTTACCGACCCCGAATGGTCCCGTAACAATCAGTATCCGTCGCGACCATCGGCTGAGGTGACGCAGATGATCGAGATGAGAACGCCGGTCGGCGCCATCGAAGAAACCTTCTTTCGGCGGCACAAATGGATTGTGGGTAATCCCCAGAAACGTGCGCTGGTTCAAGGTCGACACCAGTCCGACAGAACTTCCGCGAGCACTTCGTGCCGGTAGTCTCCTGTCACCTCGACAGCACCAATGGAGCGTGCAACGACAAACCGCAACTGCCCATCGCTGACCTTCTTGTCCATTCCCATTGCCCTGATCATGTCCTCAGGAGCGACAGACTCACTCAGCGAGGTTGGCAAGTCGAACCGTTTGAGCAGATCCACAACCCTGGCGGCACTACCCTGGGCAAGTAGATTGAGTTTCTCAGAGAAGTCAGCAGCCATCGCCATGCCAACAGCCACCGCCTCACCGTGCAACCACGTCCCGTAGCCGGACAGGTTTTCGATCGCGTGGCCGAAGGTGTGTCCAAAATTGAGAATCGCACGGATGCCACTTTCGCGTTCATCCTGCGCCACAACATCGGCTTTGATTTCACACGAACGTTTGATGATGTGTGTCAGCGCTCGAGCGTCCTTTTCCATGATGGCATCCGCGTTCGCTTCCAGCCAGGCAAAGAGATCAGGATCGGCAATCACCCCATATTTAACCACTTCAGCCAGCCCTGCTGAAAACTCCCTCGCTGGCAGCGATGTCAGGACATCCGTGTCGATCACCACACAGTTAGGCTGATAAAACGCCCCAACCATGTTTTTCCCACCCGGATGGTTGACGGCGGTTTTTCCACCCACCGAAGAATCGACCTGGGCAAGCAGCGTGGTTGGGATCTGCACAAAATCAATACCACGCTGATAGGCTGCAGCGGAAAATCCCGCAAGGTCACCCACCACACCTCCGCCAAGGGCGATTATGCACGAAGTGCGGTTGTGTCGGTTTTCAATCAGGAAGTCGATGACCAGGCCGAAGACTTCGAGCGTTTTATGCGCCTCACCGTCAGGCATGAGGAACGTATCGACTTCACATTCGCTGAGTGCCTCACGGACAGCATCTCCGTAGAGCGTATTGACCGTCTCATTCGACACAATCACCGCCTGCTTCCCACGTACGTGTGCCTTGAGCAGATTACGCAGTTCACCCCCCGACAACAGTGCCTGGCCGATGTATATGGGATAAGACCGGCTGCCGAGATCAACCTCAACTTGCGCAGACAAAGCCAACTACAGCACCTCGTCCTTTTTGAGCGCAGATATGATTTGCCGGGTGAGATTTTTGGCACTGCGTTCATCCGAGATGAACCGATAATCGGCGATCTCGGCATACAACGGTCCCCTCTCACACATAAGACGTGTCAGTACCTGTTCACGGTCATCACCCTGCAGGAGAGGGCGTTTCTTGTCGCGCCGCGTCCTGGCGAGGAGTCTGTCCATGGGGCAATCAAGATGGATCACGACACCGCGTTGTGAAAGGTGTTTTCTATTGGCCTCGCGTTTCACTGCACCACCGCCGGTCGCAAGCACAACACCGTCGAGGCGCGAGATGTCGTCAATAACGTGTTCTTCCCTGTCACGAAATCCTTCTTCACCTTCAACATCGAAGATCCAGGCAACCTCGGCACCCGCCCGTTCTTCAATCTCGTGATCAGAATCGTAAAAAGGCATGCTGAGTTGTTCGCTCAGGAGCCTGCCGACGGTGCTTTTGCCTACCGCCATCAGGCCTACCAGGAAAATATTCGGACGACTCATGAGCTAACGACGCACACCCGGCCTCGAAGACCGGGTGAGTTTAATGCACCGTCAGGTTGGGATCACCTGTTGGTCAGCGACTCCGCGATGATTCTTGGCGTGATGAAGATCAGCAATTCCTGTTTGTCATCACGTTCTATCGTACGTTTGAACAGACGCCCAACGTATGGGATATCCCCGAGGAACGGTGTTTTGGTCGTGGTGACGTTCTTGTCCGTCTGGAAAATACCACCCAGAACAACTGTCTGACCGTTATCAACCAGTACTTCAGTCTGAATTTCGTTGGTGTTGATCGACGGTACGTTGTTGAACACCTGACCCACAGTATCCTGCTTGACGTTCAGCTGCATGATGATGCGATCATCCGGTGTGATCTGCGGCGTCACCTCGAGAGACAGCACCGCATCCTTGAAGGACGTCGAAGTTGCCCCGCTGCTGGTTGCCTCCTGGTACGGAATCTCGACACCGGACTCGATCACCGCGGGACTCTTGTCTGCCGTTATGACCTTCGGCCGGGCAACAACCTCCGCGTTACCGTCAGCTGCAAGGGCTGACAGTTCGAGATCAATGAGATAACCGTCGCCAGTGAGGCCCAGTGCAATGCTCGATGCTCCAGCCTGGGTGACACCAAGATCCACCACGAGGTCACCTGGTGACGATATGTCTCCGTTGCCTGTGGCAATGATGTTCTGAAGCTCCGTCAGTGTCTCCTGGGAACCGCCGTAGCGGATGAAGTTTTCATCCTGTGTACGGATGCCACCGCCACCCCAGGCGATACCAATCTGCTCTGAGAACGTCGAGTTCGCCGTGACGATGCGCGCTTCGATCAGTACCTGTCTGACAGGTATGTCGAGCTGAGAAATGACCCGGCGGAACTCTTCAAGCCTGTCAGCTGTGTCCGTCAGAATCACTGAATTCGTGCGCTCGTCAACGATCACGCTGCCGCGTTCGGAGAGCATTGACGAACCACCGTCGCCACCCTGGTTGAAGAGCTGGAAAAGCTCCGAAGCTGATGCGTAACGTATCTGAATGAACTCGGTACGCAGCGGCGCCAGCTCGGAGATCTGCTTCTGGTTTTCAAGCTGCAGTTTTTCCCGGGCTGCAATTTCCGCAGCGGGAGCTACCAGCAGCACGTTACCTTCCTGACGTTTATCGAGCCCTTTCGTTTTGAGAATCAGGTCGAGTGCCTGGTCCCAGGGTACGTTTTTAAGAAGCAGCGTGATGCGGCCGCTCACCGTGTCACTGGCCACCAGGTTCAGGTCCGTGAAGTCTGCGATGAGCTGCAGAACGGAACGGACTTCGATGTCCTGGAAGTTGAGAGACAGTTTCTCCCCTGTCCACCTGAACACATCGTCCCGGGCTTCGAGCTCTTCCTCGGTCACCGGCGTGACGTCGATCGACATCGTGTTGTCTGCCTGGTAGGCAAGGTAGTCGTAGTTGCCGACGGCCCCGATCGTGAAGACAGTGTGTTCGCCTTCCTGGACCGCATCGATGATTTCAACCGGCGTGGCAAAATCTGTGACATCCAGCCTGCGACGCAGCGACTCCGGCAGTTCGGTACCGCGAACTTCGACCCTGATACGACCGCCGTCCGATGCCACGTTGATCGGCACCTTTGGATTGGAGAGTGTCAGGATAATCCGGCCTTCACCATTTGATCCGCGCCGAAAATCCACGCCTTCGATCTGGGAGGAACCGGATGCAGCCACCGTTCGTGTCGGGGTGGCGGGGGCCGTTTCCCGTGGCGTGCCAGCAACGTCACCCGCTCCGATCGTGAGATAGAGCGTGTTACCCCGGATATCCGTGTCGTAGCTCACGAGCTGAGTCAGATTCACAATCGCCCGCGTACGGTCACGGGTGCTGACGACGGACACCCGCCGCGCATTGCCAATTCCGAGATTGTGGTGCTTCTCGCCAAGCTCACTCGTAACACCAGGCAGATCCAGCACAATCCGTGCAGGCTGCTCGATCGTATAACCCCTGGGTTCAGGAGGAGCCTCATCGAATGTCATCCGGATCTCGGTGCGATCGCCAGGCAGTGAGGAGAACTCTATGTTCTCCATCGTTGCCGCGCCGAGCGGAATGGATAGGGTGCTGGCGATCACTACGAGAAGTCCCGCGGTCAATCGTCTAGACATCTTTTTCATCATCAGGCTCCAGAGGACAAAGCCACGGTGCGGGTGCGTTCGACCCAACCACCGGTCCCGTCCGGAACAATTTCTGTCAAATCAATGCCCGTTTCGGACACTTGCTGAATTTGCCCATGGTCTGTGCCCAGGTAATCCCCTATTTGCACTCTATGCACGCCTCCCTCTGCGTCCCGGATCAATGCAAACATGATAGTGCCCTGGGCCAGGGTACCAACCATTGAAAGCTGCGCTATGGAAAACTGTTCCAAGAACTGCTTTACGCGTCTGAAATCCGGCGTCACCTTTGGTCCGCTCTGCCTGTTGACCCTTTTCACCACAACCGGCGGTTCGAAGGGCGCGCGCTTGTCGCTCGCGGCATAAGCAAACGGTGGGACGGTTTTTATAGGTGGCAGGGGTTCAATCCTGCCGCGTGGACGCGCGTCCACCTCATCCATGAATTCTTCTATATCCGTATAGTCCGTGCTGGCACCGCAGGCAGTCAATATCCCGGTAGCGGCAATCAGCAGTATCCGACCAAACACTCGACCGATCATTCCTCTGAGTCCTCAAGGTAACGATAGGTTTTCGCCAGAATATTCATTTTCAGTATTGGCGGTGAATCGGTTGGTTCGATCGCGAAGTCATGCAGCGTAACGATCCTGGACAGGTTCGCAACGCCACTCACGAAAGAGCCAATCTTGTGGTAGTCACCCTCGACGACAATGTCGATGGGCAGCTCGATGTAAAACTCGGTTCTGTTTTCATTCCTGAGATCGATACTCTCGATCGTCAACTCGTTGTCGAGCGCGGTGCGCGTGATGTCGTCAACCAAACCCGGTACTTCCGTATCGGTCGGCAGCTGCCGGAGCAACCCGTCAAACGTCGCTTCCATCTCGAGTTTCTGCTGCCGCAGTGCATCGAGATTGGCTGCCTGCCCGGCCTTGCGCTCATATTCCTGTCGGAGGTCACCCTCCTGGGCCTGCGCTCTCGCGAGCTCATCCTGCTTATCCACAATATGCAGGTAGTAACCTATCCCGAGGATCAACCCAAAGACAAACGCGAGAAGGATGAACTTGACCGGTGTCGGCCACGTACCAATGCTATTGATGTCGAGGTTGTTGAAATCGACCGAACGTAGCTGCTCGAGGGTGTCCTGCATTGCCATTACAGGTCCTCCTCTTGGTTCTCTTCAGTTGCAGGGTTTACCTGCACAAAACTGAGATCAAACGTCGATGCCTGTTCACCGTAGTCCTGGTTCTGCGGATCCTCTTTAATGCTCCTGAGGTTAGGTGACGCAAACCATTCGGACGCCTCGAGATTCCGCATCAGCGCCGAGATCCTGTTGTTGGATTCAGCCACCCCGGCAACGCTCAGCGTGGCCGCCTCCATCTCGAGTTTTTTGTAGTGAACGCCACCTGCAAGTGTCCTCACCACCTGGTCGAAAACACGCACAATCACGGACCGGTTACCCTGCAGTTCCTGGATAACCCTCATACGTGCCAACAGGTCTTCCCTCTGGCGCCGCAGTTCTCTGATTTCCGCAATCTTCTGATCGAGATCTTTGATTTTGGCCGTAAGAAACTCGTTTCGTCCTTCCTGTCCCTCGATGGAAGTATTGAGGTACTGGCCGAAACCCAACACAAGAACAATGGCAACCACGATAATTGTGGCTGTCTGTCCGAGAAACTCTTTCTGCTTGCGCTCGCGTTCCCACTCGCGCCAGGGTAAGAGGTTAATATTTGCCATCAGAAAAGCTCCTCATGGCAAGACCGCAGGCGATCATGAGCGCGGGGGCGTCATTTGACAGAGCATCCGCGTCCACTTTCGGTGCCAGCGACATGTTTACAAAAGGATTGGCAACGATCGTTGGTGTTCCCAACTTCGCTTCGATCATTTCACCCAATCCGTCTATCGAGGCGGTTCCTCCCGCCAGGACGATGTAGTCCACATCATCATACTGCGAGGAAGAGAAGAAAAACTGTAAGGAACGTGTAACCTGCTGAAGGACTGCTTCCTTGAAGGGCAGCAGCACTTCTTCATCATAATCTTCCGGCAGCCCACCCTGCTTCTTGGCAAGGCCTGCTTCTTCAAACGAGAGGCTGTACCTGCGCTGGATCTCTTCTGTCAGCTGCTTGCCGCCAAACAACTGCTCACGCGTATAGATCGCCTTGTCTTCCGCCAGCACTGATAGCGTTGTCATCGTCGCCCCGATATCGATGATCGCCACAATCAAATCGTCAGCGTTGTCTCCGAGCTGGGCTTTGAGCAGGTCGAACGCGCGTTTCATCGCGTGGGCTTCAATGTCGACCACGGCTGGCTTGATGCCGCCCATGTCCAGCGCCGCTTCGCGCATCTCGACGTTTTCCCGGCGGCAGGCTGCAAGCAATACTTCAACCTGCTCCGGGTTGCGATCGGATAACCCCAGAACCTCGAAGTCGAGTGCAACCTCATCCAGGGGATAAGGAATGTACTGATCGGCTTCAACTGTGATCTGGTTCTCCATGTCGTCGTCCGACATTTCAGCGTCCATCTCGATCGTCTTCGTGATGACGGCAGAACCGGCTACCGCAACCGCAGCGAGTTTGCTGTTCGATTTGGATCGGGACAAAACGCGCTTGATCGCTTCACCCACGCCTTCGACGTCAGCAATGTTTTTCTCCACAACAGCATTAGGCGGGAGAGGTTCAACGGAATAAGATTCAACTCTATACTTGTCGTTCGCCTGAGAGAGCTCGAGAAGCTTTACAGACGTTGAGCTGATGTCGAGTCCGAGGAGAATGTTCGACTTTTTTCCAAACAAGGCCACGGCAGATTTTCCTTTGATGGCGCGGGCACTTACGTCCTATACATGCAGCGGAACATTAAATACCAACCTCGGCTCCGAAAGCAATCGACTCAATCGTTATTTTGGCCGATACCTGAAGCGCTCCGGGTAGGCAAAAAGCTCCAAATGGTGCGCAAATTAAGTTAGGAAATCCCCTGTCTCTACCAGAAGTCGCTAAACTTGACAGATAAACTGACACAAAACCCTCGACCTCTGCTGCACAGTATTATGTGGCTGGGCTTAGCGGGAGTATGTGCCGCAGTGCTCAGTCTCGCGGGTGTGTTTTTATATCTCGATCCACAGATTCCCCGTGCTGAAAGCTACAGGAACGTTCAACTCGAAACGCCTTTGCGGGTTTACGCTGAAGGTGGCGAACTCATTTCTGAATTCGGCGAGCGTCGGCTCGTGCCAATTGCCTTCGACGACATACCTCCCGCGTTCATCAGTGCTTTACTCGATACAGAGGACAAACGCTTCTACGAACACAGTGGCATCGACTTCATTTCCCTGACGAACGACGTTGTCAGCCTCATCGGCACACTCATCACCGAAGGGGAACTCGGTCCGGGGGCAAGCACCATCACCATGCAACTTGCCCGCAACGTATCTTTCAGCCTCGAACGCCGCTTTTTACGCAAGTTCAAAGAGATGCTGCTCGCGCTCAAAGTCGAACAGGAGCTGACGAAAGAGGAGATCCTCGAGCTTTACGTGAACGTTGTCCCATTCGGCAAACGTGCTTACGGGGCTCAGGCCGCAGCGCTCACGTACTACGGTAAACCCATGAGCGAGCTCACCCTTCCGGAACTCGCAATGCTTGCCGGTATCCCACAGCGACCAAGTGCCAACAATCCCATCAACGGGCCGGAAGCGGCACTCAGGCGCAGAAATCTCGTGCTGACACGCATGCGTGAGCAGGGATCCATCTCGGAAGCTGAGTACCGGGACGCAGTGGACGCACCCATGACTGCACGCCTGTACCAACGGGAACTCGACCTGCCGAGCCCCTATCCCGCCGAGTGGGTCCGCCAGCAGGGCCTGGCACTTCTCGACGATCTGTACACAGGTGGCTACGAGATATACACAACCATCGATGCCGACCTCCAGCGCGAGGCAATCGGAGCCGTCCGCCGGGGACTGGTGAGTTACGACAAACGTCATGGCTACCGGGGTCCGGAAGGTCAGATCGAAGCACCGCTGCTGGACGAGGTAAACGGTGCCATGCCGATTGCCCAGGTGGCACTCTGCCCTGTCGACGATTCTTCCAATCCTGCTTCCAATCCTGCTTCCGATCTTGCTTCCACTAACGACATCGATGAGCCGCCCTACCCGGAAGATATTGAACAGATCTATCCCCCGGAACTGACACAGGCCATCCAGGCAGTCCTTGTGCCAATGACAATCTTTGGCGATCTGCGGCCTGCAGCAGTTGTGAGTGTCCGCGAGGAAAACGCCTGCGCGATGACCGCTGACGGGCAAAGCGTGACCCTGAACCTGGCAGACTCGGGCTGGGCAAGAACCTATATCGAGGTCGATCTGCGGGGTCCACCACCGCGCGCCATGAGCGATATTGTCCAGGTAGGGGACATCATCCGGCTGAATCCCGACGATACGCTTGGCCAGTTACCGGAAATCCAGGGGGCCCTGATCGCGATGGAACCCACAACCGGCGCTGTCCGCGCCATGGTGGGTGGTTTCGATTTCTACCGGAACCAGTACAACCACGCGTTGCAGGCTGCCAGGCAACCGGGTTCCGGATTTAAACCATTTGTCTACGCGGCAGCACTGAATGCGGGCGTCAAACCCAGCGACATCTTTCTCGATGCCCCCCTGGTATTCAACGATGCCAACCTGGAATCTCAATACCGACCCGGTAATGACAACAGCCGGTACAACGGACCAACCCGCCTGCGAGAGGCGCTCTACAGGTCGATCAATCTGGTTTCGATGCGGGTGCTGCTGGAAGTCGGCGCGGGTCCGGTACTCGACTACGTCCCGAGCTTCGGGTTCAGCATCCGGAATTTCCCCCGCAATACCCAGCTTGCAATCGGCGGTGGCACGATGGCTGTCACGCCTCTCGAGATGGCACGCGCATATGCAGTGCTCGCAAACGGCGGCTATCTGGTTGATCCCCACGTTGTCACGCGTATCGACGATCACGAAGGCACAACAATATTTACCGCAACTCATCCGGCCGTACCGGGTTCTGCTTCCTCCCCGCCTGAGCTCACAACAACCGACAACAGCGCTGAGCCACTTTCGCTCGATGACCTCCTGCAGACAGATTCTCAGAAGGAAACCGCTGCTGCACCACCACCAGCCATTTCAGACCCCGCTCCCCGCGTCATCGACGAACGCATTGCATTCATCATGGACTCCATGCTGAAGGACGTTGTTAAACGCGGTACCGGCCGGGCTGCACGACGTCTGCGCAGAGACGACCTCGCGGGCAAGACGGGAACAACCAACGACGCTGCTGACACCTGGTTCAATGGCTACAATCCTGACCTCGTCACCACCGTCTGGGTTGGGTTCAGTAACCACGCGCCCCTCGGCGCTAACGCTTATGGATCAAACACACCGCTGCCGATCTGGATCGACTTCATGGAAAATGCACTGGCGGAGACACCCGAGCATTTCCCTGAGCAACCGCCGGGCATCGTCACGCTGAAGATCGATCCAACAACCGGCGATCCGGCGGCGGCAACCCAGACCGCTGCGCTGTTCGAGTTTTTCCTCTCAGAGTATGCACCGCAGAGACTCGTTGAGCGGACAACGCCGGTCGATGAAGAAGAAGTGAATGCGGTGGATCTGTTCTGAGTTCAAACCCGCCACTGCAGGAGCGGTTTTAGCCGCGATTAGTCGCTGTGTTCTTCAGCGAAGTGTGGGAACGCAATCCGCTACAACTGCTCGTTAGACGTCATACTAAACCCTCCCTACCAAGCCCAATCGGCACCAATTGTCATCGCGGGGCGTCTATATTCAAAGGGACCTTCGCCCGACCACTCCCGACCGTTAGCGAATCGAACTTCAACCCCATTCAATTCTGTCGGTTCGAAGAGTTTCATATTCACGCCGATCTGCTCTATCGACGGATTGCGTTCTTTGAACGAACTGGTATGTACAAAATGAGTGGTCGCACCGCATTCCAAACAAGAGTGGATTTCTGTGACTGGGACGGGCTTGTCTTTGCGTACAAACGGGATCGTGGTGCCCGTTACAGTGACCCTGGAAGATTCAAAGTAGCCCCACGCAGCGCCAACCTTGCGGCACAAGCCACAGTCGCAATCCAGTATGAACTCTGGTTTAACAGCGATAGAAAGCATCACCGTCCCGCACACGCAGCTGGCCGATATCAAGCTTCAACGTCCATGTCTGAAGGCTGAGCCGAGCTGTGAAAGCTAGTCATGACGCCTAGCACCATGTAGAGCGGCCCGCAGGAGCCGTTCCTGATACGAAACTGGCGTTCACGGGTCCGCTCCAACTGCTCGTTAGGCGTCATCATCAATTTCCAGCGCCTTTCTAAACTCAGGATTAGATGATCGTATACCTAGACTTTTCCACAACAGGGCGCTTTCTTTCGCTCTGATCAGCATTTGTCTATATCCCGCCTCAGGCAGATATCCATCATGGTATTGCACGAATTGACCTTCCATTCGGACGATGCGAGCTAACTCCCACTCTCGAAGTCTTGCAACATCCTCAGCTTCAAGTCCAGAAAGCCCGGTCGTTTCGAAAGTGACGTAGATCCCGGGTAGATGATCTGAGAGAGCAAACTCGCGCATTGAAGATTCAATGTCAGAAAAGCGAGCTATATTTGTATTGGAGATGGCCTGGCGGTTGGACTCTTGAATTTCGAAGATGAGCACGATCAGGCCCACAACAACACCAATGTTTGCAATGAGCGTTAGCCATTTGTTTATCGAATCCAGGTTCATCCCTTGGACGCCTAACACTTAGTAGGAATAAAGGTTACAGCTAGATCACTAGATGGACGTTTTCCACTTTAGATTGAGGACATTGTCCTCGCAAGGAGGCACCAGGTTGGCAGAGGGTTTGCTGATATGCAGGAACTCTTCCACATACCATCTTCCGCTGAAGACGGCGGTGGGACGGCTTTCAGTTTTTCGAAACCATCGTGTCGCCAATGACAATCGCGGCTGAAGCCGCTCCTACAGTAGCTAGCCTGTCTACTCGATGATCTTGATGAGATCACCCGCCCGGGGTTCTCCCCGCGGGTGATGGCCATTGATGACCCGAAGTGTTTCCTCGCCGTGGACCTTGATGGGAATATTCTGGGCAAGCTGCGCGTAGGTCATACCCGGACGGGCTTCGACAATCTTGAGCTTCTGATTGTTGATGAGGCGCTGGTCTGCAGCGGTCATCGCTCTGAATGACATCACCGTTTCGGCAAACTGGTTTTCGAACTCTTCGACACTGCCGGTTGCACCCAACTCGCCGTTAAAGAGATATACCCCACCGTCTTTGTAGATGACTGCAATTTTGCGCTTCTGTGCCGTACCACTGACAACCTTGACCGAGGCAAGGTAACCGGGATACGGCCCTACGGTGATTTCCTCCCCGTCTTCCAGGTCATCGCGACGGAGGGTTTTGGTGAGGTATTCCTCCGGTGTCTGCTGCTCTTCAGGCGGATTCTGGCGTTTCACAGAAATCTTCGCATCCGCAGTTGCCTGGGGGGCCCTTCCATAAACTTCCGCGGGAGTCGCCCGCACATCCCACTGGTCGGGAAACTTCACAATCAGGCGTAAAGCGCCGTGATAGTAGACGCCATCTTTAACCACCCCCGTTGACGACTCGTCACCGTAGCTTAAGCCCGCGATCATCTGATGAAAGTCCCGCTCTGGCTCCATCAGTTCCTCCGGGAAGAGATGCTGCGACTGCTGAACCAGCTCGTGTAAGCGTTTCTCGTGTGCCGGGTGTGATCCCATCAGCCCGTGATATACCGTGGGGCGGTTCTTGACCATGCGCTGAAAGTCATCGTGATCGCGCAACATCTGAATGCTGTCGAGAAGCCCGCGTGGGTTGTAACCCGCCTTGACCAGCCACTCCGTGCCGTATTCGTCAGCCTCGAGTTCATATTCCCTGCCGTAACCGGCTATTGCCGTCTGCGTGAGGGTGTTTGAAAGGCCATAAATCGAATTTGTTCCCGTGGCAAAGCTGCCAATCCATCCCAGCAGCTCACCCAGCCTTATCCGGCCCATCCGGCGCTTTGAATGTCGGCCAACGACGTGACCTATTTCATGGCCGACAACGGCGGCCAGCTCATCTTCTGAATTGAAGTGCGCAAGGATGCCCCGGGTGATGAAGATATAAGCATCAGGCGTCGCAAACGCATTGACCATCGACTGGTCTGTCACGACAAAAGTGTAGGTTTTACCCTTGTGGGGAGAAACGGCCAGCAGCCGTTCGCCAATTTCGGTGACGTACTCCTGCCACTCCTCATCCGGGTAGAGAAGTTCTTTCTCCAGGAATTCGTTGTACGTCTCCGCTCCCGGTCCTGCAGAGGCAGAACCGGCAAAAATCGCAAACAGTAAACCTACAATCAAACGCATGCTCATGGTCATCAGGTTAGACCGCAAAAGTGATTATAGGTGCCCTTACGGCACCCCGCATAATGGGGAATATAGCGTTTGGTTCTTAAACAGACCCTGAACGGGTCCGATGGATCTACTCTTCCGAGCTGGCTTCCGCGTCTTCGTCGGCAGGTGCGGCCGTTTCTTCCGCCGCAACCGCCGCAGCTTTCCCTTCCGCCGCAACTGTCCCTTCCGCCGCAACTGTCCCTTCCGCCGCAGGCGCTGCCTGCGCACCACCCCGGCTGCCGAAACGCTTGCGGAAACGCTCAACACGTCCGCCGGAATCGACAATTTTCTGCTTGCCCGTGTAGAACGGATGACAATTCGAGCAGACGTCGAGGTGAATATCCTCAGACAGGGTGGAACCCACCTCAATTACGTTACCGCAACTGCACGTGGCTTTTACCATGTGGTATTCAGGATGAATCTCGGCCTGCATCGCTCATGTACGCTCGTTTTTGAAGGCGGCGCAGTTTAGCAGAAACTCCCCTTAAAACAACGCCCGCAAAGGACCCTGGTTTCAGGGGTTATCAGGTGTCGTCAGCACTGTGTCCATGCGTTCATAGCCAAGGTCAATCAGCTCTCCCGCCCGCTCAAATTCGTAGAAATGGGCGACATTTCGTGGAACCTGGACGAGCACATCCGGCGAGTAGACGGACAGTTTGAGGCGGGACAACGCCACCTGCATTGTATCCATCGCTTCGAGCGCAACGTCAATCACACCGTGCTCCCGTTCCTGTGCATCATCGCTTTTCAACAGGTCTTCGATGAATCCCCTGACAGCTTCGCGCACACCGCCGTCCGCCTCGTCTTCCTTCTCTTCTTCCTGTTCATCTAAAAAGGGCGCATCTTCGTAGGCATCCAGGTCCATGCGCACGTTGAGGGAGCGTTCGTCCTGGCCGTTAACGTCGACAGCAACAATGAGATCCGTCCGGTGAGTCAGGATCGGGGCGATCGGCAGGGGATTCAGAATGCCCCCGTCAGCCAGTATCAGGCCATCCTTTTTGACAGGTGCAAACACCATCGGTATCGCGATCGATGCGCGGATGCCGTCGAACAGCGAGCCCTGGTTTATCCATACCTCGCGCTTGCGGTTGAGATCCGTGGCAACAGCCGTAAATCCAATCGGCAGGTCTTCGATTGCACGGTCGCCCACCATTTCCTTGAGCACACCGATGATCCGTTCACCTTTGAAGAGACCGCCGCCAGAGAGCCAGCCAAAATCGAGCAGCTGCATGATGTCAGTCCGACGTAGCGCCCTGACCCACTCGGCAAACTCATCCAGTTTGTCACTTGCGTGGATCCCGCCGATGAGCGCGCCCATCGAAGATCCTGAGATGGAGCCAATCTCAAAACCGCGGTCTTCCAGACAGCGAATTGCGCCGATGTGAGCTAGACCCCGGGCGCCCCCGCTGCTCAGCACCAGGGAAATCGGGGGATTCTCTTCAGTCATTCAGGTTGATCTCAAAACGCACATCATCATAACGCGATGTCGCACCGCCCACCCCCCTTTCGTATGCGACAATGCCGCGATGCCCGACCGTACCGTCCAGATCGCTGTGCCCCGCCCTCTGCACGCCGTGTACGACTATGCAGTTCCCGAAGCCAGTCCACTCCCCGAGGTCGGCGCCCGTGTACGCGTACCTTTCGGCAACACCAACGTCATCGGCATCTGCACAAGCAACAGTGTCGACTCACCTCATCCGAAACTGAAAGCCGTCACTGAAGTTCTGGACTATGGCTCCGCAATTCCTGAAGAGCTGATTGATCTGGCGAAATGGATGTCAGGTTATTACCACCATCCGATGGGCGAGGTGTTTGCGACAGTCCTGCCGGTCGCCGCCCGTAAAGGCGCTTCGTTCGAAATCGATCCACCTGACAGCTGGGCCGCTACCCATATCGAATTTGATAACAAAAGAGCTCACGCACAACGTTCGTTGCTTGATTACATTCGCGAAAACGGTCCAACCGCCGGAGCTGACCTCGTCGAAGCCGGCTACCGCCGGGAAACGTTGCGAAAACTTGTCGCCAGCGGTCACATAGAAGCTGCCCTCCCGGAGTCGACCCACACCGCCGAACAGCCACCTCAGCCATCCAAAGCTCAAGCGGACGCCATAGAGGCCATAAAAAGCGCGATCGGCCGCTATCATGCCTACCTGCTCGAAGGTGTGACCGGGAGCGGTAAAACAGAAGTCTATTTACGGGCGATGGAACCCGTGATCGCGGCTGGCGGTCAGGTTCTGGTCCTTGTACCTGAAATTGCCCTTACACCGCAGACACTCAAGCGTTTTCAGAACCGGTATGCCAGTGTTGGCATGATGCACTCGAACCTGACTGATCACGAACGCCTGCAAACCTGGTTGAAATGCCGCGCAGGTGAGATCAGCGTACTTATTGGCACACGATCCGCGGTTTTTACGGCTTTTTCGAAACTGGGGCTCATCATCGTCGATGAGGAACACGACAGCTCATACAAACAGACCGACGGGCTGCGCTATTCGGCCCGTGACCTCGCCGCCAAACGCGCCTCTGCGTTGTCGATACCCGTAGTGTTCGGGTCAGCAACACCGGCCCTCGAGACGATACACAACAGTGACCGAGGCCGTTATACACGCCTGGAACTGCCTTCCCGGGCGGCGGGTGCTTCCATGCCGACTTACCACGTCATCGACACGCGGGGACAAAGCTTAAGAGACGGCATTTCCAACGAGCTTCATCATGTCATCAGAAAACACCTGGACAACCGCGGACAGGTTCTGCTCTTTTTGAACAGACGCGGGTTTTCACCCGCGCTCCTCTGTACGTCCTGCGGCTGGCAGGCGATGTGTCCGGAATGCGATGCGCGCCTGACGCTGCACAAGCAGCCTCGGCAACTCATGTGTCATCACTGCGGCTTGCGGCTCGAGGTACCCGAGGCGTGTGATGAGTGCGGCCATCTCGGTCTCATCCCCGTTGGTCTCGGCACCCAGCGCACTGAAGATGCCGTCGCTCAACGATTTACAGACGTCCCTGTCTACCGGATAGACAGGGATACAGTACGTTCGAATGCTCAGCTCGAGGCGCGGTTCGACAAGATCAACACCGGCGCGCCGGCGATCATGGTTGGCACACAGATGCTTGCCAAAGGACACCATTTCCCCAACGTCACCCTGGTCGCCGTTCTGAACGCCGACGCAGGATTTCTGAGCGGTGATTTCCGTGCGCCGGAGCGGACGGCACAGCTGATCGTTCAGGTTGCCGGGCGTGCCGGCCGCGCGGAACGGCCGGGTGAAGTCTGGATACAGACATGGCAGCCCCAGAATCCGCTGCTGAACCGGCTGATCGAAAAAGGCTATCGCGGATTTGCGGAACTCGAACTGGCCGAGCGAAGGAAGATGGGCCTGCCGCCGGCACGCCCAATGGCCATGTTGCGTGCGGAATCCTCTAATCCCGGGGAAGCCCTCGAACTTCTCGGAAAGCTGAAAAGCCAGTCATCGAACCTGGAGTGTATGGGTCCTGTACCTGCGCCGGTGGCACGAATCGCCAATCGATCACGCTTTCAGCTCATGCTGCTGGCGGACAACCGCAGCGTGTTGCATACCGCTCTGGCCCGGCTGTCCCCCGGAAAAATCCCACGAACGCTACGCTGGTCGATCGACGTGGACCCGTACGACAGTTTGTAGGTACTAGGAGCGGCTTTAGCTGCGATTGATGTATGATTCGCGGCCTCGAATTTACCCACCCGATCCATGCCTAGAGATTTCGCTAAACGAGCGACGTCGACACGCGGGAGCAAACGCAAACCCGCCAAAAAGCGTAAGCCGGTATCACCCGCCCCGCGGACACTGTTTCACGGCCCGAGCTTCGCGTTTGGCGCTCTCCTTGGAGCGGCTATCGTCATCACGGCCTCTTACGCACCGGAGATGCTCAGGAGCGATACAACGCCAGGCACTGCTCACACCACAGGCGCGAACCAGGAACCCGCTGTACAGTTCGAGTTTCCCGACCTCTTGAGGGACGAGGAAGTACAGCCTGACCCCGACGCGTATGTCATCCCGAAGCCAGACCCGGCCACCGAACCCGCAACCTACACAATTCAGGCTGCATCGTTCCGAAACGAGAGTGATGCAGAGCAGCTCCGCGCCCAACTCCTTCTGCAAAACCTCCCGGCAAGAACTGACAGTTCGAGCGTCAACGGTGAGACCTGGTATCGGGTGTCGGTTGGCCCGTTCGAGCGCCGAGTTGAAGCCGACCGTGCACTGACCCGTCTGCGCGAACAGCAGCTGTCAGCGATATTGGTTCGCTAGGCTTCAGCAGATGAGAGCACAATTGCAATGGGTAGAGTCTGCCCCCACTATGAGTAGCTGAGGCTGGTGACCCAACACCTCGGTTCCTCACAATTCCCTGAATAGCGAGAAGATATAGATACAACAATGGAAGAGTTCCACGGCACAACAATCGTCAGCGTTCGCGACAGCACAACCGTGGCCGTAGGGGGAGACGGCCAGGTCTCCATCGGTGACACCATCATGAAAGGCAATGCAGTCAAAGTCCGTAAACTCCATCAGGGGAACGTGCTGGCTGGGTTTGCCGGTAGCACAGCAGACGCGTTCACATTGTTCGAAAAGTTCGAAGGTGTGCTCGAAAAATACAGTGGCCAGCTGACCCGCGCAGCTGTGGAACTTGCCAAAGAGTGGCGCTCCGACCGGGCACTCAGGCGCCTCGAAGCGATGATGATCGTTGCGGACACAGAAGCGACACTTCTCATCAGCGGGACCGGCGATGTGATCGAACCCGAGGGAGGTGTGCTCGCAATTGGTTCGGGTGGTGCTTATGCCCGTGCAGCCGCCGTCGCGTTGATCGACAACACCGATCTGCCCGCAGCCGATATCGTCAGCAAAGCCC
>JANQFF010000179.1 GCA_028277965.1 Pseudomonadales bacterium | reverse complement strand
GCGTATTTTTCCTTGAGCGCGTTGATGCCGGCTGAGTCTTCTTCCAGCGTCACACAGGCATTGCTCTGTGCCATGAAAACCACTGCCGGAGCAGCCTTGTGGTAGTAGAGCTCGTGAGCGTCACCCTTTTGATCGAGCAGGACAAAGTTGTCGATGCGCTCGCCCGTGGTGATTGTGTGTCCTGAGGCGGCGAACAGACATGCAGCAGCAACGGAAATTGAACGGAGCATGAGTCATCCTCGGTAGTGGTGCGCTAATGATACGCTATTCTGTCCAACCTGATGTGCAGCGGGACCGACGCAGTCAGTGCGCATCCAGAAAGGCGAATATTCGTCGGTAAGCTTCCTGGTATTGCGCATCGGTAAAACCGCTGTGGTTGCCACCTTCCAGTGTCACGAGGTCGTGCGGGGTGTGCAGGCTCGAGTGGAATGACTCTCCCTGTTCGTAAGGGACAACGGTGTCATCCGTACCGTGCACCGAGATGATGGGTGGGGTTTTGTCAGAAATGAGATAGATCGGAGAGTAAGCCTCGGAAACTTCAGAGACTTTGCTGCCTGCCCAGGCACGGGCATAGTTGCTGTCTGGCCGGGTATCGTTGAGAAACTCGTCAACGAGCTCAATATCGGTGATCCCGTACCAGTTAACGACTGCACGCGGTGGGTGTTCGGCTTTGCACGGGTGATCGCCCCTGGCGTTCAGCAGACCAACAACCAGGGACAGGTGCCCCCCGGCGCTTGCGCCCGATACGACAACGTCCCGGGGGTTCTGTCCGCGTCTGGAAAGGTCCTCCGTGATGTACTTGTATGCACACATGACATCGTCGACTGCCAGCGGAGCAGTGTCAGGCCCCTGCCTGTAGTTGACGTTATAGACATTCCAGCCGCGGGAGAGATAGGGCACGACGTTTGCGAACTGGCTGGCCTTGTCACCTGCGACCCAGCCACCTCCATGTATCCACATCAGTGTGGGTCTTGGTGCGGTGTCAGGCTCAAAGTAGTCCGGTTCGCCGATCCGCTGGCCATGTGTGAAGACGTCCATCACCTGGGCACTGTTGTCGCCATAACTGACGTCCACACCCTTCGCTATCCTGTGAGCCCAGAAATCGTCGGCGAACGAGGGGCCGGAAATGAGTAGAGCGACCAAAAACAGGCGAATAGACACAGTTATACCTCTCTGATTTGTGATTCTTGGAATTGATTCATAAGGAGTGTGGCCCCGACAGTTGCGATCGGCGCAACCAGGAAATTCAGGAACGGCACGGACATGCCCAGTGTGGCGCACAAACCAAAACCCAGCGCTGCCCCACGATTGCGAGCCAGGATAGCAAGGGTTTCGGAAAACTCGCCCTGACGATTTTCCACGGTGAAATCGCAAAACTGTACTGCCATCATCCAGGCGCCGAATCCGAGCCACAGAAAGGGGGCAAACGCGTTCAGAACCGGGATAAACGTGATGAGAATGAGCAGCAGGATGCGCGGCAGATGATAGCGCAGTTTGCGGAGTTCGCGCAGGAGGGCGGACCCAATCTCGTGGTACCACCGACGATCTGCATTCGGGGACACCCGTTCCACCCGTAGAGCGAGCTCTCCAAGAAAAGGTGATCCGATGATTGTTGCGAGAAAGCCGAAGAGCCATGCGCCGATCAGGACGCCAAAGAGATACAAAAGCGGTTCCAGAATCACGTTCAGAAAACTGAGCCATTCGGGCATTGCGGTTTGCAGATAGGTCGCGAATTCAGCGATGTACCCGAATGCCACGTACATGCCGATGCCGATGATTACGAGACTGACGAGTGCCGGACCGATTATGAAAGGGCGAACTTCGCTTGAGCTTGCCCGCCGCAGACCCTCTACAAAACAGGAAACACCAGCCAGCGGGTTCACCTCATTGTGCCGCGATGACTTCATCCACACTCTTTCGGAGTGTGGAGACCACAACGTCGATCTCGTCTTCGGTAATGGTCAGTGGCGGGCCCATGCAAATGATGTCACGGATCTCGCCGGTACCACCTCCATAGAAGAAAACCCCATTCTTGAGACCATTAACGACAATTTTTCCCGACACCGCAGCATCCACTGGGAATTTCTCCAGCGATTCGGTATTGGCAACAACCTCGATAGCGGCAAATAACCCTCTGCCACGAACCTCGGCGACGTTGGGGTGACCGGCGAATGCGTCATTGAGTGCGTTGTGAAAGTAGGCCCCCTGGTCCCTCGAGGTGTTCACGAGGTCTTCTTCCCTGAGGATGTTGAGCACCTCGGCGGCCGCTGCGCAGGCTGCCGGGTGTGCGCCAAACGTGTTGAACATGACCTGGTAACCGGCGTTCTCGATAGCTGAACCAATGGCCTCTCTGGCGAAGACACCGCCAAGAGGTGCATAACCGCCTGCCAGACCTTTGCCGGAAATGAGGATGTCAGGCTCAAAATCCCAGTGCTGGAATCCGAAGTCCAGGCCGGTTCTGCCGAACCCCGTCATCACCTCGTCCATGATGAGTAATATGCCGTACTCATCACATATGCTGCGGACCCTGGGCCAGTAGTCTTCCGGTGGAACAATCGCACCGCCGGATGATCCGGTGATTGGCTCTGCCAGATACCCGGCGATCGTCTCCGGACCCTCGGACTCGATGACGTCTCGCAAGAGATCCGCGTAGTAGGATCCGCAGTCGGAATGGTGTGATCCGAGCGGACAGCGCAGCGGGTAGGGTGTATCGACCACGGGAAAGGCAGGCAGTGCTTTCTCCAGACCTTTTTTCCTGCCAGGGTGGCCACTGATGGATGCCGTGGCGAGCGTTGTGCCGTGGTAGCCGATTGAGCGGCCGATGATCCTGGTGCGGTCGGTATCGCCGATAGCCTGTTGATAGTGCAGGGCGATTTTCATGGCTGCTTCGTTCGCCTCGGTACCACCGGAGGTGCAGTGAACACGTGTGAGTGATTCCGGTAGCCAGTCGGACAGTGCTGTCAGCATGGCTTCCCGGCTGGGTGTCATCCAGGGCGGAACCACGTAGCTGTAGTCGCGGGTCGCGGCAGCAACGGCGTCTGCTATGCGCTCTCTGCCATGCCCAACGTTGACCACAATGGCTCCACCGGCAGCATCGATAATCGCCTGTCCGTCTTTGGTGTGCAGGTAAATCCCGTCCGCCCGTTCAATGTAAATCTCGCGACCGGACAGAAACGGCCAGTTCAGGCTTCTCATGTTGGATTCTTTGGTATTCATCTGACCTCGTATGGGTAAATCTCTGTCACCGCCCTTTCCATTCAGGCGATCGCTTTTCAGCAAACGCCCGGGGGCCCTCCAGGGCGTCTTCGCTGTTCGCCCGCAGCGATTCAGAAGCGTAAACCGCATCGAATGCCGCAGACAGGTGAGTGTCCAGGCCTTTCATGGCAGCCTCTTTCGTCGCACGCACAGCGAGGGGTGCGCAGCGCAGGATATCGGCAACCCACCCGTCGACACAGGCGTCCAGATCTGCCGCTGGAACCACTTCGTTAATGAGTCCCAGTTCGTATGCCCTTTGAGCCGACATATGCCGGCCGGTCAGAAGATACCCCATGGCGACCTTCAGGCCGACCTGTCTTGGCAGGCGATGTACCCCGACACCGCCTGCAATCAGGCCACGTCGGGGTTCAGGCAGACCAAGTTCCGCGTGTTCGGCGGCGACAATGATGTCACAGGCGAGCGCAAGTTCCAGACCGCCTCCAAGCGCAAACCCGTTTACTTTTGCGATCACGGGTTTCGGGAAGTGCCAGCGCATGTTGAGCGGCGTGGTCTCTTCAGCCATGCGTGCCCACTCTGCCTTCTGTTCGTCGTTCGCATCTCGCTCAATGGCGCGGTGTTTGAGGTCGGCACCTGCGCAGAATGCGCGGTCACCTGTCCCGGTTACGACAGCTACCCAGATATTGTCGTTACGCTCGACCTCGTCGAAGTGTCGTGACAATTCCCAGCGGTGCTGAGGATTGAGCGCATTCATCGCCTCGGGGCGATCGAGCGTTATCCTGGCAACGTGGTCATCGACCTCAAATCTGGTAACAGCCACGGTCAGAACAATGCAATCACAATCGCCCAGACGGACATTACAACGGTGAGAAGCGCCGTTCCGCCGGCACCAATCGCACGCAAGGGTGTTGTTATGTCATCTGCTTTGAGCCCGAAGAAATGGCAGATTCGCGCGACGACAAGCACTGCGCCAAAGATATGTACTGTCATAGTCGAAACGCCGTTCATTTCGAGCACACCCATGAGAATCAGCGCCAGTGGTACCCATTCTGTGAAGTTGCCGTGTTTGCGGATGGCGAGCAGCAGATCGGGATTTCCGCCGTCCCCGATACTGACACCGACTTTGCCTCTCATCGAACCGGCTGGAAATGAAATCGCGATCGCCATGATTCCGAGCACCCCGGCCCAGAGTAGTGTAGCTGCAGGCATGATTTATCCCCCCTTAAGGTGTCTGGATGGTAGCAAAAAGTGGTGACATTGGTGCCAGGCACTTCGTCACCACTTTAGTGTTGAAATGTGGTGACGAAGTGCCTGGCACCAATGTCACCACTTTTGTTAGACGTACCGCCGCAACCAGAACAGACACAACATGATGATGACCCCGCTGCCGACGATGGCCGGTGTAACCGCGCTGAGTAACGCTCGCTCCGTCTGCAGAACATCCGGCAGGCCGGTCTGCCAGAGGACCCATTCCGCGCCGATGTCGGAAGCGAGTGTTGGGTGACCGCTGATCAGGACAATGATGGCATCCCCACTATCCGGGTTGATCCGCACGGTTGAATTGATGGCGGGGCTGTTACCGCCATCGTGACCGAAGACATATGCACCGGTGTGTGTGGGGGCATAAAGGATATTGCCAAGCCCCCAGATGGGTGCTCCGAGCACTTCGGCATGCGGAACGCGCATGGCCCGGAGGTGATTGTGATCCAGGATCGTATCTCCGGAAACTGCGTTAACCAGCTTTGCAAGGTCCGCTACTGAGCTGTTGAGACCCGTCGCGGCCGCTGAAGCATATCGATACAGGGGGGCTGGATCACCCTCGCCCGTAAACGAACCGGACACGTTGTCCAGTTCGCCGAGATACGCGTACGATGAGCGGCTCATCGCGGCGGGCTGGAAGATTGTCTGGTCCACAAAGTCAGCGAACGTCTGTCCACTCACCTCTTCAACCAGCAGTTCCAGCACCAGGTAGCCCCCACCCGAGTACCGGAACTCAGTTCCGGGTTGTTGTGTCACGGAGATCGTGACCGGCTGGTCGTGCGATCCTCTGGGGGTGTCCAGCTCAGCCACGAGATCCGGCACAACTTCATCAGCCCGGTAGTCCCCGAACCCGAGACCGTCCCCGAGCCCAGCCATATGGCTCAGGAGCAGGCGTGGGGTGACGAGGTTGCTGTCGAACGCGGTTTTTGGCAGAGACCAGAGTTGGAGGTAGTTTTCGACCGGCGCGTCGAGATCGATCTGGCCTGTCTCGACGAGCTTCATCACAGCAAGGGCCGCCAGCCACTTGCTCATCGATGCGACCGGGAACAGGGTGTCCTGTGTGATCCGACTCTCGCTGAAGTGCTCGTATGCCAGGGTGTTTTCACTGATGAGGGCCACGGCTGAGACCGCAGGTGTCTTCTCCGACAGCCTGAGTTCAATCCACTTGGAGAAAAACTCCGTATCACCCGGCGGTGCGACGGATTTCAGCCACCAGCCGAAAAACGACCCGTAAACGGCCGTACCGATCCATATGAGGACCAGGATGAGGCAGGTCAGACCAACCTTAAGGTAGGGCATCCTCACTCCAGGTCATCAGGCTGCTCGCGCTTTCTGGAAGCCGGGCCGCTCCAGAAGTCGGTCATAATAGGGCTTAAGACCCTCGGGAAACCGGTCCGGTATCAGCATCTCGATGAGGCCAATGGTGTACC
>JANQFF010000164.1 GCA_028277965.1 Pseudomonadales bacterium | reverse complement strand
AAGTCGGACACATGCAGGCAGGAATCCCCATGCGGTGTTCACCGACCCGATCACACAGACAGATGTTGAAAATGCGCAGGTTGTTTTTGGTGGTTTCCTGACGCGCTTGATGTGTTGTCCCCCCACCTGTGGTGCGGCCGCAGCTGTTTTCGTCAGTGAAGATTTCGCTCGCAGAAAGGGCTGCAGGACGGACGTGGTTGTTGCGGGGCAGGGTATGGCGACGGATACACGTGTCATCTACGAGCGCGCAGCGAATGCAGTAGGTAGAGACAACACAATACGAGCAGCAGGGATCGCTTATGAGCAGGCTGGCGTTGGACCTGACGAAGTCGATGTCGTGGAGTTGCATGATTGTTTTACGCCTAACGAGGTCATCACTTACGAAGGTCTTGGTCTCTGTGGCGAAGGTGAAGCGACGGGTTTTGTCGAGGATGGTGACAACACCTACGGCGGGCGCCTGGTGGTGAACCCGTCCGGCGGGCTCATGTCCAAGGGTCACCCGATCGGCGCGACAGGCCTTGCCCAGTGTTTTGAGCTGGTCACCCAGCTGCGGGCGCAGGCAGGGAACAGGCAGGTGGAAGGGGCTCGCATCGCGTTGCAACACAACATCGGCGTTCCCGGTGCCGCCGTGGTGACAGTTTACAGGAGTACTTAGGAACTACCTGCGCTAGTTGTTCCCGCGGTTGCCTCGATCGCTACGCGGTGTTGATCTTCATCCAGCGCAAACCTGGCAAGTAGCCCTATCGCCCCTACATGCAGGACGCATGGAAGTATGGATGCCAGTAACAGGATGCCAAGCAATGTCTCGTTGCTCTGCGCGATGTTGGGTACGAAACCGGTAAAGGACAGCATCAGACCGACGAGCCAGACTGCGACGCCACTTGCGGCCTTCTGTGCAAAGTTCCAGGCAGCAAAGTAGGTCCCTTCTTTGCGCTCGCCGGTGCGCGCCTGATCCCAATCCACGATATCCGCCTGCAGCGATTGGCCGACAACTGCCCCACAACCGTGCATCAAACCGAATGCCAGGCTCGCTATAGCCATCATCACCATATCCCCTTCACCGAAGGTAAATATCCACGCAAAGACCAGCACCTTCGCGCTGAGGGACCATATCCATGAACGTTTTTTTCCAAACCGGCGCGACACGAGAACCCACGCAGGGATCGATACGAGAATGCCGGTGATAGCGCTCGACAGATATAG
Organism: Pseudomonadales bacterium; assembly: GCA_028277965.1. Taxonomy (GTDB): domain Bacteria; phylum Pseudomonadota; class Gammaproteobacteria; order Pseudomonadales; family Azotimanducaceae; genus UBA4421. The sequence continues at coordinate 16,210 of JANQFF010000164.1, read as the reverse complement.
TGCGGTACGCCCGGGGGAAACGACGACATAGTCTGAAAGATAGGGAAGCAACGCGACCAGCGCTCCGAAACCAATCTGCTCGAGAAGGAACACACCGATCAGGATGCGCGCGTGGGTGTTCTTCGCCACGTCCTGGAACGACCTCATTGGATGGAGTCCGCCCTTACCCTGAAACTCAGCGCGTTCTCGCAGATGCAATACGGGTAGCAGCATGAAGATCCCTGCCAGAACGCCAATGGCGATCGACAGCCCGCGCGCAAAAGCCCTTGGATCATCTGCGGCTTCGAGAAGAAACAGGGCGCCGGAGGCAGCGAACATACCGATACTCTCCATAACCTGAAGGATGGCAAATACCCGGGTGCGCTCGTGATACCCGCGGTCCAGCTCCGCGGCGAATGCCAGATGCGGGATGCGGAAAGCGGTGTATGCCGTATAGAAAAGGAGGATGGCTACACCAACCCAGATCGTGAGCGCCGTACCTTCGAGTTGCTCCGGTGGGCTCCACAGCATGACCACTGATCCGCCAAACGGTAGAGCTGCGCCGAGCAGCCACGGCCGGCGCCGTCCGAGCCGGGTGTGGGTACGGTCCGACAGCCAGCCGGCTAACGGGTCGGTGACTGCATCCCAGAAACGGGCGAGCAGGAGCATCGTGCCGATGACTGCCGGGGCGATCAGCAGAACATCTGTCGAGAATTTGAGCAGATAGAAGCTCACGAGCGTGCTTGCCGTGAATACACCAAGCACGGGCGAACTGAAAATCAGGAGTCTGGATGTTGAGGTGTGTTCGATTGTTAATGTCTCGGAGATCTGTCTGTCTGGATATTGTGAGTTTGCCAGGGTGGTCTGTCACCTTCAGTAGAACTGCGTACTTGGCGCTTCTGTATACGAGCCGGTACTCTTGTTAGACAATCAGGGGAGCCACCATGACCGCATTGATCTCCGCGACCCGTCTGGATAAGTCGTATGCCGGGAGCGATACCGCTGAGGTGCAGGTGCTTAACAAAGTGGGCCTTGAGGTTCGCGGGGGAGAGTTTGTCTCGCTCATGGGGAGTTCCGGTTCCGGAAAATCCACGCTCCTGTATCTCCTGAGTGGTCTCGAGAAACCGACGGCTGGTGAGATTTCGTTCGATGGTGCGCGTGTCGACGAAATGGATGAAACGGCTCTGGCGCTACTGCGCCGTCGCGGCATCGGTTTCGTGTTTCAGGCAATCCATCTGGTACCTCACCTGACGCTGCTCGAGAACATAGTCGTTCCGGGCTATCTCATCCCGGGTGAGCGTGAACAGGTACGGCAGCGTGCTCAGAAGTTACTCGATACGTTTGGTATTGGTGATCTGGCTGATCGCCTCCCGGCTCAGGTCTCGGGAGGCGAACAACAGCGCGCAGCTATCGCCCGGGCTTTGATCAATGAGCCGAGAGCAGTGTTTGCAGACGAACCGACAGGTGCCCTGAATTCGTCTGCCGGTGAAGCGGTGCTGGATGCTTTCCGGACGCTCAACCGCGAGGGGCAGACCATTGTGATGGCAACACACGAGGTGCGGGCGGCGTGTTGTGGAGATCGTATTGTCTACCTGCGCGACGGGCGTGTGATTGCGGAGCTCGAGCTGGATGCTGACGCCACGGTACAAGAACGTGAAGCGGAAGCCTTGCGCTGGCTGGCGGATCAGGGCTGGTAATGCGTTCGGTCGCGCTTATTGCGTGGAATAACCTGCGTCGACGCAAAGGACAGGCCTGGCTTGTTGGGATGGTGATCAGCCTAGCCGTATTGCTCTTTTTCACCGGCGCCGGGCTCATGCTCGAGCTCGACCGGCCTTTCGAACGTATGTTCGAGGAGCTTGACGGTCCTCACTACAGCCTTACGTTCGATGCCCGGATTCACGACCCGGAAGAGATTCGCGGTTGGTGGCAGTCCCGGCCGGAAGTCCTTTCCGTCAGCGGCGTTCTGCCGTTGGTGAGTCTCGAGGAGAGTGCCTATGTGGCCAACGATGACCTGTCCAAGTTCCTGATTGTCTCGGAACGGCTTCCGGTCGAAGGTCTCGACAAGGTCCGCGAGGTCGCGGGGGATGTGAGCACGCCACCCGGACCGGGTGAAACGTGGGTGACGACAGCCATCTCTCAGGAGACAGGTATACAGGTCGGTGAGGTGATTGAGATTCCCGCAGGGGAAGGTCTCGTGCCGCTCAAGGTAACGGCGATTGTGGTCGACGCTGTCTTCAGCGCACCGTTCAATAACCCAACCCGTATCTGGGTTGGTGCTGGTGAGCTGGCGAAACTGTTTCCTGTCCGCAGATTGAACGAGGTTGCGATATCTGTGCGTCTGCACGACCCGGCGACGTCGGATGTGTTGTGGGTTGAATTTCTGAACTCGCTGGGCGGGCATTTCAGCGGAGGACGGTTTGATTATGAGACTGTGCTGAGCGGTTACACGGCCCCGTACGACCTGATGGCTGTGATGTTAGTGGCGTTCTCGGTGTTCTCGGTGCTGATTGCGCTCTTTGCCATTCACGGCACGATTACCAGCTCCATCCTTGCGGACTTCACTGTGATTGGCATTTTGCGCGTACAGGGATTTCGTCCGCGTGATGTAAGGCGTATATACCAGCTTCAATACCTGGCACTTGCGCTGGCTGCGGTGCCGGTTGGTGTAGCGGGCGGCATCCCGGCTGTGCGTCAGGGTGTGGCTCTGCTCATGTCGACCATTGGCGCGGGTAGTGCAAGCGAATATCTGACGCTCCTGGCAATTGTGACCTTCGTCCTGTTCATTGGCCTTGTCCTGCTCTTTGTCGGTCTGGTAGCGCGTAGGGCAGAGCACGTGCGTCCGGCAGATGCAATTCGATACGGTGCAGAGCCGGAGTCCGCTCATCGAAGTGGTCGTATCTCAATTGCGCGAAATGATGTTCTTCCGGTGCCGTTGCTCATCGCCCTCAAGGGACTCACTCTGCAACGCCGCCGGCTGGTTTTTCTGGTGTTGAGCGTGTTCTTCGCCACTCTTGCTGCGGCCCTGGCGGTTAATCTCGATCATTCGTTTACCCAAAGTCGCAGTGATCTGGGCGTACTTGGGTTCGATTCGGCGGATGTGCGGGTGACGAGAGGAGGCGCACGTTTCGGCATTCGCCATGACGCTTTCATGCGGGCCATGCGTGTACGGGAGGACGTCTCCGCCATTGCCACCTGGGACTATATTGACGCAACCCTGCTCAGGGACGATGGGCGTCCCGGGGACAACATCAGCGGTACGGTGGTTGCCGGTGACATGGAGGAGATCGGTTACCGGAATCTGCGGGGAAGGCATCCTGAAGGTGCGGCTGAGGTATCCATCGGAGTCACGACTGCATCGCGTGAGGGCAAAGATGTTGGGGACACAATACGCATCCACCTGCTTGGGCGCGTGTTGCCGCTGACGGTGACCGGGGTCTACCAGACGCTCAACAACGGCGGCAATGGTGTACGCATACGGCTCGATGCGGTGCGCAGTGCCAACCCACTCTACGAACCGATCCAGTATGGGATTCTGCTTGTGGAAGGGGTGGACCCGGATGAGTTTTCCAGCCAGCTGGAACAGGAATACGGCGAAGCGGTCGACGCCAAGCCGGGAGACTATTTTGTGGGTGAGATCATGGATACAGTGACAACCGGGATGCGGGTCAGCAACGGATTTCTGACCGTGATCTTTCTCGCCGCGGCATCCGTCTTCATTTTCAACGCGACGCTCATGAACATTGCGGAGAATCGACGCATGTTCGGCATTTTCAAGACGGGCGGCATGTCACCTCAGCAAATGCGTGGTTGCATCGCCTGGGGAGTAGCTCTTCAGGCGCTGGCAGGCGTCGCGATTGGCCTGGGTACATGGTGGCTGGCCGGAGGGGCGGGACTTTCAGCGTTATTCGCAGGCCTCGGACTTGTCGCGTTTCCCGTACAGAATCACCTGGGCGCCACTCTCGCGATCATCCCTGTAGTGCTTCTTTTCTGCATCGTGAGCAGCTGGATTGCGTCGAACCGGCTCCTGAGGCTGGACCCCCGGGCGCTGGTCATAGAATGAAGAAGACACCTGCCATTGTCCTACTGGCTGTTGGGGTGTGCCAGTTTGCGTTTGCCGATACCCGATCCGATGCCATAGATAGATTCCTGAACCGGCACCTTGAAGCCATCCCCATACCGGGGTTTTCCGTGGTGGTCGTCGAAGGCAAACAGGTTATCTACTCGAGGGGATTTGGCGTCGAGACACTTGATGGTGAGCCGATGTCGGAACACTCTTCTGTCGCTATTGGTTCCCAGACCAAGTCCCTGACGGCTGTGGCTGTCATGCAGTTGGTGGAGGAGGGCAAGATTGCCCTGGATGCGCCCGTGACGCGCTACCTGCCCTGGTTCCGTACTGCGGATGGACGCCAGGATGAAATCACGATTGAATCGCTGCTCTACAACGCTTCGGGTCTGCCAAGTCATGATGACTGGCTGTACAGCCGTGACCAGTCGGAGAAAGCCATCGAGCGAGGCGTACGGGCAATGGCACGTGTGCCGCTCGTGCGCACACCCGGAGACTCATTCGAGTATGCGAACGATAACTGGAACGTGCTTGGGCTTGTCATATCTGAAGTAACAGGGATGTCCTACAGTGGGTACATGCAGGATCGCGTTCTTGATCCTATGGGCATGGCTCGATCAACCACGGCGCTCGACAGATTTGACGAGATCGGGGTCTTACATGGCTTCTATACAGGCATCGAACAAGTGCGTCCGTCGCGCCGTCGGTTTCTTGCCGGGGCGCTGCCAGCCGGAAGTGAGTTGCGTTCTACGGCGGCGGATATGGGGCGTTACCTGGTGATGCTCCTTAATGAAGGTGTCGTGGGAGGAAACCGTATCCTCGATGGAACAAGTGTTAACGCTTTGTTTGAGCCTGGTGTGCGTTTCACTGCAAACATGCCGGAGATAGGCGTGATCGAGGGGGAGGCCGGATACGGTATGGGTTGGGTTGAAGCAGAGGCTGACGGCCGAATTGTCCATCACCATGGCGGGGATGCCATTGTCATGGGTTCGTGGACAATGCTTGACCGCGAGCGGGGCCTAGGTGTCAGTCTTTTGTACAACGGCCCCCTGCTCTATGAATACAACTTCCCCAGTAAGGTGTGGGTCGTTAATAACCTGTTGCACCTGGCGGCTGGTGAACCTGAGAGCGACTTTGGTCAGCCAACTAAAGGTGATCCCACAGCGAACGATTATGATCTGCCGGATAACCTGCGTTCTCGATATGTGGGGCAGTACCTTTCAGGCTCGGGAATCAAAGCCCGCGTGAAAGAGACGGATGAGGGTTACCTCGCCCTTGCATTGACTGCCGGTGACCTCGATTACGAGTATCAGCTCGACTTTGCGAGCGAAGCCACCGTTGTTCTGCGCAATCTGTCAGGTGCACAGGTGGCGAACTTCATGCTGACCCCGGCGGGCGAGGTGACTGGGATTACGGGAATCCTGGGTGGTGTCTATCAACGGCGCCGTGATGCGGAACTCGCGCGCCTCAGCCGCATCAATTCCCCCTGTGGTTCGATGGCTTTCTCTCTTCCGAGGGAGTGGGTCGCGCAATGGCAGGGGGACACGTTTACGGCCCACGACCCTGGGTCCGGCCGAAAACTGAGTGGTGAACTGTCAGGTGACGGTCAGGTTGTGGACAACAGCGAAACTGTAGAGACGATTGGCGGTCGGGTATGGCGGAAGGGATTTCAACGCAGTCTTAGCGGAACGGTTGTAGAGCAGACTATGCGCCTGGAAACGCTGGAAGCAGGCGCCTATCTGTCTCTGAACCTTACGGCCCCGGTAGAAGACTTCTCAAACGCCGTGCGTGAAGTGGTCAGCCCGTTATTGACCGATCTGGAGATAGATCCGGACGCAGTCTGTACTGAAAGTAATCGCGGCTGAAGCCGCTCCTACATTAAGCGGTTTCAGGCGCGATTCTGCGACCTACTTCGGGGTGATATTGATACCCGAGAAGTGCGCCTCAGTCCCAGGGCCGATCCATAACCCGACTTGTCCGGATCGCTCGCCGAGTTTGAGATCATTGATAATCAACACCGGCTGACTCGCCTCATTCAGGTACAGGCGGGCAGATGTACCTTTGATTTCAAGGCGGTAGTGAATCCAATCGCCCGGCACCATATCTGCGTAGCTTTCGTATTTCCCTGGCGTCTCGCGACGCAGGCGGTGCCAGGGAAAATCGGGGTGGGAAATGTACTGCATGCTGTGGTTGCGCCGCAGTTGATCTTCTGCCCGGGCGTTCGCTGGCCGCAGGTAGACGGCTTCAAACGAGGAGACATCCGGATCGATACGAAACGCGATGCCAGCGAAACCTCGGGCTTGTGGTCCAGCGTCTTTGCGTACGTTTCCTGAGACATAACCCGAGATCGTGCCGTTCTTCAGATTACTGCCGGGGAATACCGCGATCTTGTCTTCATCCGTTGAGACATCTGATTCTACAACCCGGATCGCATCGCGACCTTCGTAGTTCACCCTTTCTGTAGTTACCTTGTGCGCGACGATAGGCTCACCGTACGCAGGTGAAAGCGCTATCAGTGTGAAAAGCAGCACTGCGGTGAATCTGGTCATGTCCGTGCCTTGTTAGTGTGGATAAGGCAATTATGCATAAGAACGGGTGTCGAGCCTGTCTGGTATTTGCGGCTCGTTAGCGATGCGTTCTGCGAGAATCCTCCGTGCCCGCACGGCACCTGCATCGGTCTTGAGGCCAGCGGGATTCAGGCTCATGAGATCTCTGTCCCCGATGTATCTCTGCTGCGCTTCCAGCATCGGTTTGTCCTCCTGCGTGAACCCCTGCTCCTGCCAGTTTCGGATAGTTGCATCAGCCTCGGGATTGTCCAGGTCAGTCGTCCGGCTGTTGATATAGAAGTAGTGGGACGTGCTCGCTGTTTCTGGAGACACGACGTGAGCGCTCATGGTCTGAAAGAGCTGCTCTTCGGGCTTGCCAACAGCTGTGCCGGTCATCCTGAGCCGGATGCAGGAGGGGAGGTTCCAGCGCATCTCGAATGTGATGTCGAGCGGCGTCCCTGGATCGAGCATTGTTCTGTATAGAGGCGGAGGGAGGCCATTCGGAAGCGTGAGATAGGTTGTGATCTCCTCACCCTCCTGCTCAACCCGGAAGGTCGAGCGCTCAAACGCTTCAGATGCCTGCATGGATGAATGGACAAACTGTACGTGCGAAAGGTCGAGCAGGTTGTCGCTCGACAGCTGGTAGTTGGCGAGCGTGTGCAGATAACCGCCCACGTTGCGTCGGTCCGGTTGGGTAAGAAATGAATAGTCGGGAATCAGGCTCGCATCGGCTCTGTCTGCATTACCAGGCCACACCCAGATCAGCGTGTCGCGTTCCACCACAGGGTAGGATTGCACGCATGCGGTCTTTGGGATTTGCGCACCAGTCACCGGGTGTTTGACGCACTGGCCGTCAGACCCGAATTCTAGACCGTGATATCCACATTGAATTGCATCGCCGATCTGTTTGCCTTTGTGCAGTGGGACGAACCGATGAGGGCAAAGGTCATGCAGCGCTGCGAGAGTGCCATCTGTTTTTCGATAAACAAGCAGATCAACGTCTGCAATCGTGCGATTGAGGAAGCTGTCTGTGGTGACCTCGTGCGCGTGGCCGAACATGTACCAGGTGTTCTGTAGAAATGGCATGTCTAACCTCCCTTCAGGTTAATGGTCAGTCTTGTGAGTTGTTGATGAACAATTGCCGCAACCTCTTGCGGAGAGGAGCGGTGGCGGGTGTGTTGAGCGTCTCTCCGGGCTCACGTGCAGCGGAGAGACTCAAGCCCCTGAACATCAGGTTTGTCATATCGATGAGCTCAGTCGCGTCTCTGTTCTTCATACCGCTCTTTGTCAGAGCGTCAAACCACGCGTTGTCGAAGCGGGAACGGTACTGTGCGATCAGGGGGAAATAGTCTTTTGCTATCCGCTCGTCGTTGCGTGCGGCAAGAACGAGCTCAAGTTGAGCGATAAAGTTTCTGGAGAGAAAAAAACGTTCCGATGCATCGAAGAAAGCGTCGACAACCTGAACCCTGCTGAGATTCAGGAGAGCCGTCTCATCAATCTGTTCCATCTCCACTTCCATGGCTCGATGCGTGGAGGCGAGCACCAGTTGCTCTTTAGTAGGGTAGTAGTGGTTAAGCGCACCGCGGGATACACCTGCTCGTTGCGCGACCTGGGCGAGGGTCAACGCGGCATAGCCACGCTCGAACAACAGTTCCATGGCTGCGTTCATAAGACTGGCTGTCGTGGATTCCCGCCGTTCTTCCTGCGTCCGCGGTTTAACTGCTACTGCTTCTGACATAAAGGTTCGCCTGCCCCGGATGAACGGGAAGATTGACACAGATGAAGATACAAAACAAACAAAATTGTTTGTTTTTATATTAAAGGGTGGAAAATGTTCAGATCCATCCAGATACTGCTCTTGACGAGGGAGGGGAATGGGATGAAACAGGCAGCATTGATAGCGTTGATCTTCTTTACGGTCGACGTAGCAGCAGATGTGGATCGGAAATGTCACAACCTGGTCAGGCTGACGGATGTCAGCCACGCGGTGGAACCGGGTGTCGTTGTGCAAGCGACAGATAACCTGCCGGCGTACTGTCATGTGCGGGGTGTCATTAACCGGGCAATCCGGTTTGAAGTCACGATGCCGCTCGAGAACTGGAATGGAAGATTCATGTTCTCGACTGTCGGCGGAGCCGCAGGCGTTATCGGAGATGTCACAAGCCTCCTGTCTGACGGTTATGCAATGGCTTCGACGGATACTGGCCATGAGATCACCGACGGTGACGCTTTCCGCCGGCAACCTGAAGCACTCCTCGATTACGCATATCGGGGTGTGCATCTGGCAACCCGATCAGCCAAGGCTGTTGTTCAGAAGTTTTACGGTGAAGACATCGACTATTCTTATCTGTCGGGTTGCTCGAATGGTGGGCGTGCGGCGCTTATGGAGGTTGAGCGGTTCCCTGATGATTACGATGGCGTGATCGCGGGCGCCCCGGTCTACACCTTCAGCGAGTTCATTCCCTGGGCAATCTCCGTTTCCCGGGCGATGAAACAACACCCCTTAACGGAAAAGTCTCTCGATGTGCTTGCTGCCCACTCGGCCTCATCATGTGATGTCCTGGACGGTGTGGAAGACGGTGTGATCAATGATCCGCGGGTCTGTACCCTTGAGATGCTCAATCTTGAGAGTCTGACGTGCGATGGCGGGCGGGCTGACAATTGTCTTTCCGAAGGGGAGGTCGAAACGGCGAGGACCGTCTATGCCGATCTGGTATCGAATACCGGGGAGGTAGTCTCACCAGGGGTGATGCCGGGTGCCGAGAATGCCGGTGACTGGGGTTTCTGGCTTTTCCCCCAGGAGATGTTCGGTGGTGAAGAATCGGCGGTCGACAGTATAAACGGCTTCCTGTCAGATCTGATGCGTCACGATGCGGACTTCAATATCGATGACTACGATCCCGCCAACGACGCCGACCGTATTGCCCGTGAGATGGTCCCGTTGAATGCAGGCGACCCTGACCTTTCTGAATTCAAGGCAAACGGCGGAAAACTCATCATCTACCAGGGTTGGAATGACTTCCCCTTGCGACCACAACGCGCAATTGAACACCTCCACAACGTAGAGAGTGAAATGGGTGGGGCTGAGGCGACAACTGACTTTTTCCGCCTTTTTATGGTGCCAGGTATGACACATTGTGCCGGTGGTCCCGGTGCCTGGCAGACAGACTATGTCACGCCGCTTGTTGACTGGCGGGAAGGCGGTAAGGCACCGGAGCGGATTGTCGGTACGCAACCTGAACAGAAGGTTAGCTTTGCACACCTGGCGGCAAGTGAGGCCAGCGATACTGGCAAGTCGTTTACCCGTCCGCAATGCGTGTATCCAAAACTTGCTCAGTACCGCGGACGCGGTGACAAGAACGATGCGGAAAACTATGTCTGTAAGTAGGCGTCCGCTGAACTGAAAGGGAGCGCGATGAGCAACCAACGCACCGAGCGGACCATGTGTCCAATGAACTGCCACCCGACACTTTGCGGCATGCTGGTGACGGTCGAGGACGAACGTGTCATCGAGATCAAAGGCGATCCCGAAAACCCGGACAGTGAGGGGTTTCTCTGTGTGCGCGGCCGCGCTGCGGAAGAAATCATCGATAATCCTGAACGTATTCTCCATCCGCTCGCGCGTACACCTGAAGGGGATTGGCAACAGATCAGTTGGGATGAAGCGCTTGACCGGATCGTTCAGAGTATCAATCGGCACGACCGTGACCGGGTGGGTGTCTGGGCCGCACATGGAGCGGTCGCCAACGACTATGGTGTATTCGCTAATGCACGCATCACGGCAAGGCTCTCACTCATGGCCGGATTTCAGACGTGGGATCCGTCGATGGTCTGCTGGGGGCTCGGCGGGCTCGGTTTTGGGCTCACCGGGACATTGGAGGTCAATACCAAAGAGGATATGAGCGCCAACTCGGACCTCATCGTTCAGTGGGGTTCCAACCAGGCGAGCCAGCCGAACACAGCGCGCCATATTGCGTCTGCTCACAAACGCGGTGCGCGGGTCATCGCGATCGACGTGCGCGTGAGTGATGCGTGCCGTGCCGCTGACGATTTTTTTATCGTCAGGCCGGGAACGGACGCGGCTCTCGCTCTGGCGATGATGCATGTGATTGTGCGTGAAGGTCTTCAGGATGACAGTTTCATCTCTGAAAACTCATTAGGATTCAACGAGTTGCGGGATCATGTGCAGAGCATGTCTCCGGAATGGGCGGCGGAGATCTGCGGTGTGGATGCGGAGCATATCGAGGCGTTTGCCCGCGAATATGCGACGACGGAACGCGCGATGCTCCTTCTCGGGGGCAGTTCCCTCTACAAAGACACCAACGGCTGGCAGGCAAGTAGAGCGATATCCTGTCTACCGGCATTGACCGGCAAACTTGGGAGATCGGGTGCGGGTTTTGGACCGCGGCATGCAGGTGATGCCCACGGCCACGGTCTCAATCCCGGCATCCTCGAGGTGGGTGAAAGACCGCCAGGCAATTACCTCCCGAATCAGATCTCCGCCATTGTTGACGGGTGTTCGGACGGAACCATCCGGACGATGCTGCTGTTTGGTTCCAATATCACGTCGTCACTTCCGGATGCAGCACGGCTGCGCAACGGCCTGAGGGAAATGGACATGGTCGTCGCACATGATCTTTTCATGAACGACACAATCAGGGAGTGTGCTGACATCGTTCTGCCAGCCACCTCATGGCTCGAGGGTCTCGGTGTGAAATCGACCACCACACACATGTACCTTATGGATCGAATTCTCGAACCTGCGGGTGAAACCCGTTCGATTCCGGATGTCGCGCGTGCGCTTGCAGACCGACTTGGTCTGACGGAGTTTTATCCCTGGCATGATGACGGTGGCCACATCGATGCGGTGCTGGACCACCCGGCAATGGACCACATGACGATCGCTCGGCTCCGGGAGACTGGAGGGATCGCCGCCCTGAACGTGTCTCCTGTCGCGCACATAGATCACAAGTACATGACACCGTCGGGAAAGGTCGAGTTCTATTCACAATTGGCTGAACGCTCCGGCCTGCCCGCGCTGCCTGTTTATCAACCCAGGGATAAGAGCGATTTCCCGCTGGAGCTGCGCATGGGCAGGACAATCAATCATTTTCATGCGTTCTACGACAGTGGGCGCGCACTGCCTTCACTCGTGCGTCGTGACAAAGAACCGGCACTGTGGATCTCACCGGCTGATGCAGGAGAGCGAGGCATCAGCAACGGTGATGAGATTAGCATGCAGAATGAGCGAGCCACTTTCGCCGCAGTTGCCAATGTAACGGATCGCGTACCTGCCGGTACCGTGTGGATACACGACGGCTGGCCGGGTTTGAACGATCTCACCAACGGTGGTCCATCCATCAGCGACGAGGTGTCGGCGCTCTTTCCGTTCAGCACCGGTCAGGCGGGGTACGATGCGTTTGTGGAGGTTGTGCCTGCCGACTAGTCGCCACGCCCGCTCGAAACGTGGGCGACAACAGATTTATCAGGAGCCTGGAATGGAAAAAGAAGAGTTAATCAAGAGGCGCAAGGAATTAATGGATCGTGTAGATGCCATCAAGGCGGATTACCGGCGCGGTCTTGATGCAGATTCTGAAGAGCGTGCCCTTCAGCTCGAAAACCGTGAAACACTCGAGGAAATAGAAAGGGTGAGCCTTGAGGAGATCGCCAAGATAGACGAGCAACTCAAAGCACTGGATTGAGTTCACCCATGCAGACCATCAGTAACGAAGCGAGGGCAGTTCAGGATGCGGTTGAGCAGTTCTTCGCTGAGCGCATCCTTCCTAACCACCATCTTTGGCTGGAACAGTCAGGCATTCACGAAGAACCTGAGATCGAATCACAACTGCGTCACGAGGCCAGGGAACTCGGTCTCTGGAACCTTGCTCTGCCCAGACTGGCCGATGATGAGCCGGGCACCCGTCTGACCAACTATGAATTCACAGGGGTGGCTGAAATCCTGGGGCGCCTGCCCTGGGCCTCGCGAGTGTTCAACAGCCATGCACCTGATACACCCAACATGGAACTGCTGCAGCTGTTCGGCACGCCCATGCAGAAGACTACCTTTCTCAAACCCCTGCTTGAGGGGGACTGCGGTTCCTGTTTTTCCATGACCGAGCCGGAAGTGGCCTCTTCAGACCCAAACAATCTGCAGACCCGTATTGAGCGCGATGGCGATGACTATGTCATCAATGGCCGTAAGTGGTTTTCTTCAAATGGTTCCTTGGAAAAAACCCGTTTCAGCATTCTTGTGGGGGTCAGCGACCCGGAAGCACCGAAATCGCAGCGGCAAAGCCTAATTATCGTACCGCTGGATACGCCGGGAGTGCACGTAGAGCGTGATGTACCCGTCTTCGGCTCGGTACATAAAACTAACGTGCACACGCAGTTTCAATTTACCAATGTCCGCGTCCCTGCTGATAATCTGATTGGTGAAGAAGGTGCGGGCTTCGCAATCGGGCAGGCCCGCCTCGGTCCTGCGCGTCTGCACCACTGCATGCGCGCCATCGGTGAGTGTGAAGTTCTGATCAGTCTGATGATACAGCGCGCCCAGTCGAGGGAAACATTCGGCAACCGGGTCGACACCTACAGCAGCACGAAAGAAGCGATTGCCCGCTCACGCATTGAGTTGGACCAGGCACGTCTGATGGTGAAGCATGTCGCCCGGTTGCTGGATACCGTTGGGAACAAAGACGCGCGTAAAGAGATTTCTATGATCAAGGTTTCCACCTTTCTTGCCTATCAGAACATCGCGGACCGCGCGATTCAGCTGTTCGGCGCAGCCGGTATAACCAGTGACAGTCCCGCTGCGGCAGCCCTGGTCAGGGCTCGTGGATTGCGAATAGCTGATGGGCCTGATGAAGTTCACCTGCAGACAATCTATCGGTTGGAGAGTCAGGAGCAGGATCTGACGAATCTACACTACTACCTGGGCCCTGAAATCCTGGGTTAGTAGACTCGACTCTTGCGACGGGAGTAGTTCTCCTCCGCGAACGAACCCAACTATGCAGATTTGTAAACGGAAGAATTGACCCGTTGCCGTCGGTTGTTGATTCGTTAAGCTAGAATCGTCGGTTGTGTTTGGGGAAACGTGTGGGACTGTCGATTCAAGATCTTGGATCGTTGGGCGAGTTTGTCGGCGCCTTTGCCGTCGTTATCACGCTACTTTATCTCGCAGTCCAGGTCCGTCAGACCAAGACAGCCCTGGATGCGAACACGAAAGCGGTTCGTGCTCAGGCGTTATCGGATGTAACCAGGAATTCGCATAGCGAACTGTTGTCGGTCATCAACGGCGAGGACATTGCATCTGTACTCCTCAAGCTCCTGGACAATGATGAGATGGATGATCGTGAACGGGTTCTGGCTGACGCCTGGCTGACAACCATGTTTCTCTCGCGCCAGTCCGAGTACTTTCAGTTCAAAGACGGATTGCTCGACGAACGCCTGTTTGTTGCGCTTCAACACCCGATTTTTGTATTCGCGCGTGAAGGCATGGGGCGCCAATGGTGGGAAGAGGAAGGACAATCCACGTTCTCCGAAGAGTTTGTTGCTCACGTGAACGACCGTCTAACCGGAGATCATGAAACGCGGTCCTGGTGGTTGAAGGAATAGCGGGCGTTAGCCTTTTACTATTGTGTGGGAATTCCTATGACAAATGTACAGGTCGGTGACATTACGGTTGGCAACTCTGAACCAATGGTGTTGATAGGCGGGATTAATGTCATCGAATCTCGGGATCTCGCGCTCAGAGCCGCAGAGCACTTCGTTCGGACGACCGAAGCGCTCCAGATTCCGTATGTTTTCAAAGCTTCGTATGACAAGGCGAATCGATCTTCGATTCACTCATTTCGCGGCCCAGGCCTAGCTGAAGGGCTGCGTGTGCTTGAGGATGTAAAGTCGAGCTTCGGGGTTCCGTTGCTGACGGACGTTCACGAACCCGATCAGTCCGCCGCAGTTGCGGAAGTCTGTGATGTTCTGCAACTTCCCGCGTTCCTTGCGCGTCAGACTGATCTCGTGAGATCAATAGCGGCAACAAATGCGGTAGTACACGTAAAGAAACCTCAGTTCATGAGTCCTGCTCAGGTGGGCCACGTGGTAGAAAAAATCCGTGAGGGTGGCAATCGGAATGTGATTCTCTGCGAGCGGGGAAGTTGCTTTGGATACGACAACCTCGTCGTCGATATGCTTGGCTTTCGTACCCTTAAAAACGTGAGCGGTAATGCGCCAGTCACATTCGATGTCACTCACTCGCTTCAAATTCGCGAGGCGGGAGCTGCCGCGTCTGGCGGGCGGCGCGAACAAGTTGCGGAGCTTGCTCGATCTGGAGTGGCGATTGGAATCGCAGGGCTGTTCCTGGAAGCTCACCCGGATCCGGACAACGCATTATGCGATGGTCCCAGTGCTCTGCCGCTTGACCAACTTGAACCGTTTCTTGAACAGGTCAAAGCGTTGGATGACCTGGTTAAGTCGATGGCGCACCAGAGTGTGTCGCAGTGAGCGGTGGCTTGTGGCGATCAGGCTCCAGTGCACCAACGCAGAGGACTAAACCTTGAAGATCAGGATAACGCTGCTGATTACTCTTGCAATATTGGTGGGTGCAATGGGTACGGTGTACCTATTAGAACTAGGTAAGGCTCACGCGCGGATAGCTGAAAATAAGGTGACGTGGTTTGCGGCGGTGAAGCACCACCCTGCTGGTTCGAAAAGCGCATTTGAAGACGATTGGCAAACAATAAACTGGCGTAGCAGAGCAGATACTGTGCTTGTTGGCGAGGGTCTGCCGTATTGGGATGAGTTCTATGTGCTGGGTGGGGAGGATCCAGCGGCATCTCCTATCCTTCCTGCCAGTGTTGTCGATGCTTACATAGTCCGTATTGAACCCGTTCGTCTTCCCTTGCTCCTCAGTGGTACGTTGTCGATGCTGCATCGCCTGGGGATTTCCCGGGTGCAAACCGACACCACAAGCGAAGGCTTTCGCGGAGACGGGTTTGAGGCAGAACTAGGCCCGTCACAGGAAAACGTCGCCGCCCTGACGTCCAGACCGGATGAACAACAACCCGCCATGGTCAATTTCCTGCGTTACTCTGATTCCGCACGTTACGAAACCGGTGGACATGGGAGGCTTAGCGGTGAAGAAGCGTATGCACTTTACGGGAGCATCGCATTCAGAACCGTTTACAGACTGGGTGGTCAGTTGGTGACTTCAGGAACGATCGTGGAGGTTGTTCGGGAAGCTGAAGCAGGCCCGACAGTTGGAGCGTGGGATAGCGTCGCGATCATGCAATACCCAAACCAAAGGGCAATTCTATTGCTGGAAAGTGTGCAGGAATACCGCGAGGCCCTGACGCATCGAAATGCGGGACTCTCCAAAACACGAGTTGTAGCAAGCTTGCCGTTTTGAGCCCGTTGGCTTTGGGTTACATCCGGCTGGGCTTTCCGTGGACAGTCGAAAACCTGGAGATTTTTCTGTAGGAGCGGCTTTAAGGCACCTCTAATAACCTCTTCAAAGCTCAGGCCTTCCCGGATGTTTCGCAGCAAGGCGCGTGCCGCAGGTAATATCGAGCATATTGGCAAGGTGCGCAACGACGCGGCGGGACATCCGGGAAAGCCCCGTAGGGCGCGG
>JANQFF010000126.1 GCA_028277965.1 Pseudomonadales bacterium | reverse complement strand
CGTCAACGAATTCCGCATGCTGCTGAAAGAAGTTCAGGAGTGGAACGACAAGGGTGTTGAAGTCGATCTCGCGCTGCTCGGTTCCAAGGGCGTGCAGTTTTTCCGCAGTTACGACGTCAACGTTGTTGCCGCGGTTTCCAATGTAGGCGAGAACCCGAGGGTCGAGGATCTGCTGGGTTCGATCAAGATCATGCTGGATGCCTTCGAAAAAGGCGGTGAGGAAGGCGGTATTGATCAGCTGTTCCTGCTGCACAACATATTTGAAAGCACCATGAGCCAGAAGCCCCGCGTGCAGACGCTGATCCCGGTGGAAGCGCCCGACGCAGACGAGCTGCCGACTCACTGGGACTATCTCTATGAGCCGGAAGCGATCGAACTGCTGACCAGCGTATTGCAGCGTTATATCGAGTCGCAGGTTTACCGTGGCGCCGTGGAAAATGTAGCGTGCGAAATGGCGGCCAAGATGGTGGCCATGAAGAGCGCAACGGACAACGCAGGCAAGCTGATCGACACTTTGCAGCTTGACTACAACAAGGCCCGCCAGGCAGCCATTACGCAGGAAATTTCCGAGATCGTGGGTGGCGCAGCCGCCGTCTCAGAATAGGAACAATCGGTGTCAGACACCTATTTGGTGGGCTGGCGGAAATGTAGGAATTTGAATTTGGTGTCTGACACCAATAAAAAAGTATTGAAGTTGTTTGGGGTCTGACCCCAATAAGAGGACTAATAAAATGAGTTCCGGAAATATTGTTCAGGTTATCGGCGCTGTGGTGGACGTGGAGTTCCCGCAGGACCAATTGCCGAAAGTTTATGACGCACTGCTGATTGAAGATCGCGATCTGACCCTCGAAGTGCAGCAGCAGCTCGGCGACGGCGTGGTTCGCTCCATTGCCATGGGCCCGTCTGAAGGCCTGTCACGCGGCATCGAGGTCAGTAATACCGGTGAGCCGATCAAGGTGCCGGTGGGCCAGAAGACCCTGGGCCGCATCATGGATGTGCTGGGTAAACCGGTGGACCATGCCGGCCCCATCGGTGAAGAAGAGCGCCTGCCGATTCACACCACGCCTCCGGCCTACGAAGATCAGGCTGCCACGACCGAACTGCTGGAAACCGGCATCAAGGTGATCGACCTGATCATGCCGATTGCCAAGGGCGGCAAAATCGGCCTGTTCGGCGGCGCCGGCGTGGGCAAGACCGTGACGCTGATGGAACTCATCAACAACATTGCTAAAGAGCACGGTGGTTTCTCCGTGTTCGCCGGTGTGGGTGAGCGTACCCGTGAGGGTAACGACTTCTACCATGAGATGACGGAATCGAAGGTTATCGACAAGGTGGCACTGGTATACGGTCAGATGAACGAGCCGCCGGGTAACCGCCTGCGCGTGGCGCTCACCGGTCTGACCATGGCGGAATACTTCCGTGACGAAGGCCGTGACGTGCTGATGTTCATCGATAACATCTACCGTTACACGCTGGCCGGTACCGAGGTGTCGGCGCTGCTCGGCCGT
>JANQFF010000044.1 GCA_028277965.1 Pseudomonadales bacterium | reverse complement strand
CTCTTTGGCAATGGGACCCGCCATTCCCTGCAGAGCCCGCCTTGCTACAAAGCCCCGCAGATACGCGCTGAGCGCGCGATAGGTTTATAGAGGTGCCTTGTAGCCGCGATTCTTAGTCACTCAATCTCCAGCGGCGGTTCCCAGTCCGGATCGAGCGTCGAGAAAAACGTCTTCACAATCCGGTAGGTCAGCCCCCATACAAAGTGGCCGCGCTCCAGCCGGTAGCCGTTGAATGTTGTCGGCTTGCCCATCAGGGGTTTTGTCTCGGTGTCGTGAATCTCGTTTCGGGCCATTGGACTGAGCCGCGTCCAGACGACTTCGTCAACCTCGTAGTTGGGATTGAAACTCGGATTGCCGTCGATCTGAAACGCGTGTGGCGCGATGAGCATGTCCAGCACACGCCCGCGGGGCTGAGCGGACTGGTGGTTGAGGGGGCCGAGGTAGTCTGCACCGCCCAGATCGAGCCCAATTTCCTCCATGGTCTCCCGTTCTGCTGCTGCCCTGAGCGATTCGTCTTCGGGGTCCCGATGTCCGCCCGGGAATGCCATGTGTCCGGACCAGGGGTCGCCTTCCTTTTCGGCGCGCTTGATGAAGAGCAGTTCCGGTCCATCCCCCGTCTCACGCATGATTACCGCCACGGCCGCCTGACGTGTTGTTGGTTTGGGATGGACGATCACGGGATCGTGCGCAGCAAGTACTTTCCTGATGTGTGGAAGGGTGAACACCAGTGCTTGTCGTATCGAAAACGTGCATGATACCCGACTTTTGCGGGTATCAGACTTCAATGACGCAACCGACCGATATTGAACGTCGTGCTCAAATGCTGGAAGCCGAAGGCAATCACTGTTTCGTATGTGGACCTTCCAATCCGATTGGACTGAGAGTGAAATTCCGGCTGGAAGACGACGTTTGCCTTGCTGAATTCACCCCGGGTCCCGAGCACATGGGCTATGACAAGGTTACTCACGGAGGGATAGTCTTCAGCCTTCTTGATGATGTCATGGCAAACTGGATCTGGCTTCGGGGGCAGCAGTGTTTCACGGGGAAAGCGGAGATCAGATACCGCGAACACCTGCCTATCGGGACACATGTGCGGCTTGAAGGGCGCTGTCTAAAACGCAAAGGCAGACTGGCCCAGATGGAGGGCAAGGTAATCCGTGTGGAGGACGACGAGGTTATTGCGGAGGCAACGGGATCGTTCATGGTCCCACCGGGCCAAGTAAGCTAGAGTTGTCTTCAGCAGGTTGGGGAGTTTGTTATGGTCTATGTGACTGTCATTGTCATGTTGGCGCTCGTACAGTTTCTCTACTTTGGCGTCGCAGTAGGACGTGCGCGTGTCCGCCATGGCGTTGACGCTCCTTCTGTAACCGGTGATGAACACTTTGAACGCTTTCACCGGGCCCACCAGAATACGATGGAACAACTTGTTGTGTTCATCCCGGCCATTTACGGGGCTGCCTATTTTGCCCACGCGATGGCGGCGGTCGCCCTGGGTGTCGTTTTTCTGATCGGCCGGGTGTATTACTTTCGAACCTACATTGCCGACCCGGAGTCACGGGGACCCGGCATGCTGCTGACCGTCGGGACAAACGTCCTTCTCATTGGTATGGCGCTGGTTGGGGCGGTGCGCACTGCTTTGATGTGAAAATCGCGGCTAAAGCCGCTCCTACAGAGGTGGTTGATCTGCTCTGTATTCTTTACTGTATCCCCTCGGAGTCTGCCGTCCAGTCGTCCAATCTTTCCCTCGCTGTGACTGGATCGAATCCACTGCTCGTCTTGCCGGGTACAGGCGCAGCCAACTCAACCACGTACCCGTTGGGATCCCTGAAATAGATCGAATGAATGAACCCGTGATCACTCACACCACGGGTTTCCACACCTTCGGCTTTTCCCTTGGCGAACATTCTTTCCAGGGTCTCATAGTCGACCTGCAAGGCGATGTGCAGGTCAAAGTCGTGCTGGGCTTTGAATTCGAACGGCTGGTCCTGAGCTTCAAAGAACGCGATGCAACTGCCGTCAGCCATCTGATAGAACGTGTGCAGTACATTCGCGTCACGCCCGGTCTTTGTTGTTCTGATTGGGAACGCCTCGACGAGCGGCAGCTCCAGGAAATCTTCATAAAACGCCCGGGTCTGTTCGCTTGATCGGCAGCGATAGGCTGCGTGGTGCAGCCGCTGAATGTCTACAGTCATGCTGGGTATCTCCGGCTCAGCCAGTCGAGTATGGCTGTGTTGGTTTCATCAGGGCGTTCCTGCTGGATCCAGTGCCCGCAGGGGAAACTCACGGTTTCGAGATCGGCCACATGATCGGACAGCGTGTCCGACGCTGGAACCATGTCGTATTCGCCGTAGATCATGAGCGCAGGCTGGGTGATCGTTTGCTCGTATTCACCAATGATCTCCCAGTTCCTTGAGAAATTCCGGTACCAGTTGATCCCCCCGGTGAAACCCGCATGGTTGAACGCATCGACAAACACCTTGAGTTCCTCGTCACTCATCAGCGGATCGCCGGGCATGGATTCGAGCTGCGCCATGCCAATCATCGGCATACCGGGCGGAAGCTCAGGGGGAGGGTGGTTCCACTGGTTGGTGCGATAGAGATTTCGAAGAAAATTCTCACAGTTTTCGGCAAACGCGGCGTCCGCCACGCCGGGCTGACGATTGAAATGAACGATGTAGAAGTCGCCACCCAGCGCCTGTTCCCAGAATCCAACCCACTCGGCCGGCCCCCGTTCCATGAATGGGACACTCAGATTGATGACACCGCTCACGCGGTCCGGGTGCATCATGGCCAGGTTCCAAACGACAATCGCCCCCCAGTCGTGGCCGACAAAAACAGCATCGTCATAGCCATAGTGATCAAGCAGGCCGCAGAGGTCGCCCGTCAGGTGGTTGATGTCGTATTCCGTCACAGCGTCTGGTTTTGTCGAATGGCCATAGCCCCGCTGATTCGGTGCGATGACGTGATATCCGGCGTTCGTCAGAGGTTCAATCTGGTGCCGCCAGGAATAGGCATGTTCCGGCCAGCCGTGACACAGCACAACCGGTTTGCCTTGCCCGGAAGCGAATACCTCCAGCTCTATGCCGTTGGTGTTAACACGTGTGGATTCTGGAAATTTTTTCATGGGTGTAAGCTTGGCCCATTCGGGGGGATTTCGAAAGTATGAGTCAGACACAAACTCAGGTTGCCATCATTGGTGGTGGTCCGGCCGGGCTGCTGCTTTCCCAGCGTCTGCACCTGGAAGGGATCAGGAGCGTCGTCATAGAGCGCCAGAGCCGGGAACACGTTCTCGAGCGTATCCGTGCCGGTGTGCTCGAGTGGGGCTCGGTTGAGGTACTGCGGGATTCGGGTGTCGGACAACGCATGGATCTTGAAGGTCATGTGCATGACGGCACGGGCATTGTCTGGGGCGGTGAACACAGGCTGTCGCTCAATACACGTGCAGCTGTTGGACGACCAATGATGGCTTACGGTCAAACCAACATCACCGAAGACCTCTACAACGCGCTGGATGCCCGTGGTGCCTCAATTATTGACTCAGCAGAGGATGTGACCCTACACGGGCTCGACACCTCCAATCCGCGGGTGACCTACGACAAAAACGGTGCTCGGCAGGAGCTCGAGTGTGAGTTTGTAGCCGGTTGTGATGGTTTTCACGGTGTCAGCCGCGAATCGATCCCCCGTAATGTGCGTACGGAGTACGAAAAAAACTACCCGTTTGGATGGTTGGGCATCATGTCTGAGACCCCGCCTCTCGATGAGATCATCTACGCGAACAGCGACAGAGGATTTGCGCTGTGTTCGCAACGTAATCCCATGCTGAGCCGTTACTACATTCAGTGCGATCTGGATGCCAATCTGAATGATTGGCCAGACGAGCGGTTCTGGGAGGAACTCAAGGTCCGGTTTCCGCAGGACATATCAGCCTCCATTGTCACCGGAACTTCTATCGAAAAGTCGATTGCTCCCCTCAGGAGCTTCGTATCGGAACCCATGTCGTACGGTCGGTTGTTCCTTGCAGGTGACGCAGCGCACATCGTTCCGCCGACAGGTGCGAAGGGTTTGAATCTTGCGATATCCGATGTGTTTTATCTTTCCAGGGCTCTGGCGTGTTTTTACAGGGAGGGGGAAGAACGATTCCTCAGGGATTACTCGGAGACCGCCCTCAGGCGCGTCTGGGGAGCTGCGCGGTTTTCCTGGTGGCTGACCAATCTGCTGCACAGGTTCCCGGACCAGACAACCTTTGATCTGCGTGCGCAGGAACAGGAACTTGGCTATCTCGCTCAGTCGGAAAGTTACATGAAAGCGGTCTGTGAGCAGTATGCAGGGCTGCCTTTTGAAGACTGACCTTTATACACTCACGCACTTTCATTCATAAGATCTGAGAAGGACATAAATCATGAAACTGGGATTAGGCATCGGACCTCTTGGGGCGCCAGGTGGTGAGCGGATCATTGAGCTTGCCAGAATGGCGGAAGATCTGGGTTATGACACTGTATGGTGCCCGGAAATCTACGGGGCCGACTGCTTCACACCGCTTGCGTGGATTGGAGCGCATACCTCTCGTATCAACCTTGGCACCTCTATCATGCAGATCTCCGCCAGAACCCCGGCGAGTGCGGCGATGCATGCTGTGACGCTGGACTATCTGTCAGGCGGTCGTCTGATACTCGGTATTGGTGTATCCGGACCACAGGTTGTGGAAGGCTGGTACGGACAGCCGTATCCGAAACCGCTTGCACGCACCCGCGAGTGGATGCAGATTTTCCGCAAGATAGTGGCGCGTCAGGAGCCGGTAGCATTTGAAGGCGAGCACTACCAGTTGCCGCTTGATGGTGGAACGGGGCTCGGTAAGCCGCTCAAGCTGATACAGCACCCGGTGCGGGAACACATACCGGTTTACCTGGGTGCTGAAGGTCCCAGGAACGTCGCCCTTGGAGCTGAGCTCTGCGATGGCTGGATACCGATGTTCATCTCCCCTTACCGCATGATGGATGTCTATAAAGATGCGATGTCGATCCGTACCCCGGATTTTGAGATTGCAGCAGCGGTCCCCGTCATCATCGATGATGATCTGGACGCAGCTCTCATGCAGATCAAACAACAGGTTGGGTTTTATGTAGGTGGGATGGGCGCCAAGAGCTTCAATGTCCACAAGGACCATATCGGCCGGTTTGGCTTTGCGGATGCTGCGGAAGAAATCCAGCAGCTCTTCCTGTCAGGTCAGAGGGATCAGGCAATTGCTGCGGTGCCGGACGAACTGGCTGACGAAATAGCCCTTTGCGGTCCGAAAGAACGGATCCGCGAACGGCTGACGGCATGGAAAGACAGCCCGGTCACCCAGCTCAATGTTGGGTCTGCCGACAAGGATACCCTTGAGTTCCTGGCAGAAGAACTGCTGTAAGAGACTGAAAAACCAAACTTTTTTTAGAGTATGAGCGACAGACAGGGTATGAACACCAACAACACACATAGCCTATTGGTCGGGTATGCCCTGTGGCTGGTCGGTTTTCTGGGGGCTCACCGATTCTATTTTGGCCGACCCGTCAGCGGCACAATTTACCTGTTTACTCTCGGTTTGCTGGGGATTGGATGGATCGTCGACCTCTTTCTGATGCCACGGCTCGAGGCCTCAGCGGATCGTCGATACGTACGCGGTGAAATCCACTACACAGTCGCCTGGGTTCTGCTCGGATTTCTTGGGTGGCTGGGTTTACATCGCTTCTATCTTGGGAAAATTGGTACAGGGATACTGTACCTCCTGACAGTCGGGCTTTTTGGTCTGGGGATTATTTACGATTTCTGGACACTCAATGAGCAGATCTCCGCTGCCAACCACGAGCGCCAGGACGGGCGTCGCTACGAAACCGTGTAGCTGAATCGGGTCCCCCTGCCCGGGTTTCTGGACACTGATTCGTGTGCGAACGCAAGTTGTGCTGACTGACCAGTCGGCATATATATATTGCTGGAGACTGTACAACGCCACTGAATTGCGTTGGTGAAAGCACATTTAACGGTAATCGTTAGCCGGGGGGCTTCGAAATGTGCAAGGGGGACACGTGAAATTGATCGTGGGCGTCGCTTTGACGGCGGCATTGCTGTGCGCGGCCGGTACAGTCGGTGCGGCAGAAGACGCCTCGGGCAACTGGATCAACACGTCCACGCCGAACGCTCCGGGGTATCGCGACCTCGAGGCTCCGTCGGGGTACGAACTACCGCCGGTCACGCTGCCTGAACCCAGGGACGAGCCTGCGGAATTGTCTTCCCAACAGACCGTGCTGGTTCGGGAAGTGGCTCTGGAAGGTGTGAGTGCCCTGACGCAGGGGGAAATAGAAGCCATCGTGGACCCGTTTCTCGGGCGCCGGGTGACGCTCGGAGAACTTCAGTCCATCCGGTTCGATCTCAGTCAGATTTATTACAACAAGGGATACGTCAATTCAGGTGTCCTGATTCCGGATCAGACTGTCAGTGACGGTGTCGTCAGGATGGAGGCTGTCGAAGGTCGGCTGACGGATATTGAGGTTGTGGGGGATCCTCACCTTGACGAGCGTTACATCAGGAATCGGCTGGATCGCTACATCGATGACCCCCTGAATCTGGCGGACGTTCAGGACGCTATTCAGCGCATACGACTCGATCCGCACATCGAGCGAGTCAACGCTGAGCTCAAACCCGGCGCACGGCCGGGTGCAAGCGTGTTGAGGCTGGGCGTCCGTGAAACGCCCCGGTTTTTCGTCGGTGTGTCTGGTGACAATCACCGGTCTTCCAGTCTGGGTGAGTGGAATGGTCGATGGTCCGGTGTCATCTCAAACCTGAGTGGGTGGGGTGAACGCGTCGAATTTGGGATCACTGCCGCTGAGGGTGCTGACGATCACTACGCCAGTGCGGAAATCCCAATTAATTCGATGGACACTCGGATCCGGGTTCACTACGCGCGAAGTCACTCAGAGATTGTTGAAGATTCGTTTAAGGCGCTCGACATCGAGAGTGTGACGGACACCTGGGGAATAGCGCTCAGCCATCCGATCTTCAGCAATATAAACAATGTACTTGCCGTTAATGTCGGGTTTGATAAGAAACACAGCGAAACGAAATTACTGGGCCTGCCGTTTTCACTGTCCCCGGGTGCAATCGACGGTCGCAGTACCACAAGCACCGCCTGGGCGGCTCTGAATTATACCGGTCGTGGGGAACAACATGCCCTGGTGGCCAGGTTGAGCTTTCGCAAGGGAATCAACGATTTTGGCGCTACCGAGTTCGTCCCGCGCTCGTCACTGGACTACCTGTTCAATCCGACAGGGGCTGATGGGGACTTTGAGATGTGGCAGGCGCAGGCGCTTTTTGTCTACCGTCTCAACGCGATAAAAGGTCTGAGTGTGTTTCCCGACCGTGCGCAGTTGCTCACACGGTTTACGCTCCAGAAGTCAATGGATGCACTGATGAGCCTGGAGAAACTTGCGATTGGTGGTTCAGGCTCAGTCAGAGGTTACGCTGAAAACCTGCTGGTTCGTGACAATGGCCTGGCATTGTCGGCTGAGCTTCAGATCCCGGTACCGGGCTACCACTCCGAGCCCGGTTGGCTGAACCTGATCGTTAGACCGTTCGTCGACTTCGGACGTTCCTGGGATGAAGTCGACGCGGACCCGTTCAACCCCGAACGCGACACATCGAATCAGCGATACGTGATGAGCATGGGGTTGGGTGTCGACTGGCGCCCGGTTCGTAACGTCAGGGTGGTCGCGGAGTACGGCAAAGACGTGGGCGATAACTTCCGGAACGACGATCCACGGGATTTCGATACCGAAGACGAATGGCAGGACAAGGGGTTCCACGTTTCTGTCAGCTATGGAGTTCAGTTCTGATGAGGTGTGCTTTACCTTTTCTGCTGATCCTGTTGGGGGGCGGTGTTCAGGCAGCGGACATCGATGCGGGTACTGATGCCGGTATAGAGGACCGGGAGCGTTACACATGGGAGACCGTACAGGATTTGCGCCGGGCCGGGCGTAACGTCGAAGCGCTTGAGCTCCTGAACCACCAGGACCTCGAAACGACGTTTCGTATCAGTGTCTTGCGGGCGGCGGTGTTGGCAGGGCGCGGTCATGTCGAGCGCGCGCTCGAGATGTTCGATGAGATGCAGAATGAGGCCGCCGCGCAGCCCGTAGATCTGCAGGCGTTCTTTCTCACGGAGCACGCAAACGTCATGTTGCTTGGGTTTGACGCCGGTCAGGCGCAAGCCTATTTCGAACGGGCTGCGGAGCTCGCCCGGCGAATTGGGCGCAGTGATCTCGTCCTCGTGGCAGAGCTCAACAGATTGCGAATGCAGATAGAGGATAAGAACCTCGCCGGTTTGGAAGAGGCGTTCGACTCGGTTGCGGCGCAATTGCGGGAACAGCAGCAGGGAGAAGAGCTGGCGCGACTGTGGTTGACGTTCGGACAGCTCAGACAGCGGGCTCAACGTGAATTCAACTACCCTGAACAATGGCTTGCGCTCGCGCTCGACGCGTACAGCCGTGTACAGCAGGTCACCGGGAAACCCGACGCGCTGGGATGGAGTTTCGGACTGTCGGGGGCACTCTACGAGCAGGCAGGACGGGTGGAAGAGGCGCTTCTCCTCACAGGCAGGGCGTTGTTCCACGCCCAACAGGCGTATGCGCCAGCTCAGATCTACCGGTGGGACTGGCAACTGGGTCGTCTGTATCGCCAGCAGGGTGACCTGGATGCTGCTCAAGCTGCTTATGCGCGTGCGGTGAATCAGTTGGACGAGGTTCGAAAGAACATGGTGCGCGGATCGGGAGACTCGTTCGTGCGACTGGTAGAGCCTGTCTACCGCGAATTTGCTGATGTAACGCTGGCACAGGCGGCGCTACTTCAGGATGGTACATCCCAGCAAAGCCTGTTGCGTGAGGTCAGAGATCGGCTCGAGACGCTCAAACAGGCTGAAGTCGAAGACTACTTCGCCAATGAATGCCTGGCGACTGACGCCGTCGCTGAGCGCTACTTTTCCAACAGAAACGCAGCAATTCTCTACCCGGTACTCCTTGAAGATCGTCTTGAAATGCTCATTGAAATCGACGGGCACTTCTCACGGTTCGCGACTCCGGTTGGTCGTAACAGGCTAACAAACGTTGTACGTACTTTTCGGCGCAATCTCGAACGCTCGACCGCGGCCGACGATTTCATGGAGCAAGCTGTAGAGCTCTACGACTGGTTGGTCCGTCCGGGGTTGACGCTCCTCGATGAGAACGACATACAGACGCTGGTGGTGGTGCCTGAAGGTCCACTTCGAACGATCCCGATATCGGCGCTTCACTCGGGTAATTCGTTTCTCATTGAAGAACGCTCTGTCGCGACAACCCCGGCGATCAACCTGACACGTCAGCGGGGCCTGGCCCAGTACGACAGCCTGCTTGTGGGTGGTGTGAGTAAACCGGTCCAGGGTTTTGCGGAACTGCCGTCAGTTGAACGTGAGTTATCCGCAATCTCCTCCCTGTACGAGACAACAGCCATTCAGGACGAAGAATTCAAGCTGCAGATTGTTTCGTCCGCGTTAGGAGACGTGACCTATTCGGTTGCACATTTCGCAACCCACGGTGAAGTGAACCGTGATTACCGAAAGTCATTCCTGCTCACTTATGACGACAAGCTGACGCTTAACCGACTGCAAAGCGTTCTCCAGGAGCGTCAGGACGAGCCGCTGGATCTCCTCGTGCTGAGCGCATGTCAGACCGCGGCGGGCGATGACCGGGCTGCTCTGGGGCTGGCGGGGATAGCTGTTCAGAGCGGCGCCAAAAGCGCGCTTGCTTCCCTGTGGTCGATCAGTGACTCAGCCACGGCTGAACTCGTTGAACACTTCTATGATGGTTTGCTGGACCAGACGACCAAAGCGGACAGCCTGCGCCAGGCTCAGCTTTCTCTGCTGGCATCGGATGAGTTCAATCATCCCGCGTTCTGGGCACCTTACCTTCTTATAGGGAACTGGCTGTGACCGGTCGTGGTTTAACCGCAGTTTGTATGCTCTGGCTGTTTTGGCCCTGGGCGTGGTCTGACGTTGTGACGGATGGCAGTGCCGGACCGGCCACGACACTCGAAGGACCGAATTTCACCATCACCGATGCGCTTGGCATGCGGGTGGGTAACAGTCTACTGCACAGCTTCCTCGAGTTTGGGGTCGCCGGGGACGAGACGGCCACGTTTTTAAGGGGGGACGAGGCGATCACCAGCATTCTTGCGCGGGTGACCGGTCCGGGTGTTTCGCAGATCGATGGGATTCTCGAGGCGGATACCAATCTTTGGTTGTTGAACCCCAATGGCGTACTCATGGGTGCGGACGCCGAGGTCAATGTGGCGGGCACGTTCCGTTATACCGGTGACGGTGCGCCTGATGGGGAAGAACTGGCAATTATCCTGGGGGACGGCAGTAGCTTTGGGGTGAATACGGACCTCAGTACGCTGGTGGTGGCGGATCCATTGGATTTTGGGTTTCTGTCGGAAGTTGCTGCGCCGCGGATTGTGGTGGATGACAGCCTGACTGGGACCCAGACGATTATCACCGGGACAGACATCGGCGGCAGAACCGAGTACCGGGTGGACGGTGACGATCCGGCGATCGGGGTGAGTGCGGGGGACAACCTCTTTTTCAGTTTCGAGCGTTTCAGTGTCTTCAGCGAAGAGGATGCCGTGTTCTTCAGCGATGCCGCACTGCCGGTGGAGAACGTGGTGGCGCGGGTGACTGGTGCACGCAGTTTCTTAAACGGTGGAGTGTCGCTGGATGGAAGCGCGCTGGAGAGTGCGGGCTTGTGGTTTGTCAATCCGGCCGGGATTGTGGGTGGGGCGGGTCTTGAACTCGATGTGGCGGGAGACCTGGCGTATGGCGCTCTGGATCACATCGAATTTGACTCCGGGATGCTGCTGACGATGGACACCGATGTGGCGGATCTGGGTGGGCTCGGTATGCCGGCTGGCTTCAACCTGGATGAAGCGGGTCAGGCCGGAGACCTCCTGTTCCGTCATGTTGGGATAGCGCAGACGAGCGGGGCTGACGGCGTAAGCTTGCGGTTTGCAGGGGACAGAGTGGCGTTCTCTGACAGCGAAGTCCTGACAGAGTCGCAGGGTGGTGTGTCGGCGGCGGACGTGCTGGTGGCAGGCAACCGCGTCGAAGTGCACAGGAGCTCGATACTGTCCCGGACGTTCAGCGACGAAAATGCGGGGAACGTCACCATCCTGGGTGGCGACATCGACTTCGATGGGGCACATGTCGGGTCCAGAACGCATGGAGACGGCGATGCAGGATCCATTGAAATCATTGCTGAAGGCGACTTCGTGGCCGAGGGTGTCACCGAAACCGACGGCGGGTCGCGAGAGCGGTCAAATTCGATCCTTACGGAATCCGGGGAGGTTCCCAACGACCAGGTTGGGGGGATTGGGTCGATTACGATTCATGCAGGTGGTGACTTCAGGGCCGGTTCACTCGATATCCTTGCCATAAACCACTCCGACGATGCAGCGAAAGGGGCTGATGGTCCTGTTGAGATCATCGCCGGAGGTGACATCGATCTGGACGATACGCAGGTCACCTCAACCACGAGAGGCGCCGCGGACAGTGAAGATGTGATCATGCGTGGACAGAACATTACCCTGGTTGATAGCCCCGTTTCCGCGCTGACTGCAGATACCGGTAATGGGGGCAACGTCGACATCCGTGCCGATGAGAATTTGACCATGCGCGCGGAACGACGCGATGCAGGAGGAGCGGATCCCAGGCTTGCCCGTATCAGCGCAACATCGTTGGGTGATGGTTCAGCAGGCGACATTCTGCTGGTTGGTGGCGAAGTTCTGATCAAAGGCGGAGGAGACCCGGTTGGCGCTGGTGTGGATGCATCGACGTTCGGGGACGGCGATGCAGGCCGGGTTCGGATCGAAGGAGACATCATCGGCCTCGTTGACAGTGCCAGGATTCGCTCGCAAACATTTGGCCGGGGAGACGCGGGTTCGGTAGAGCTGTTTGCGAAAGAGCTGATCTACTCCAGGGGAGTCACTGAACAGCGGAACCCGACCTTCCGGGTGCCGGAAAACAAGATCAACAGCGAAGCTGGAGGGCGACCCCTGGGTGATGTCGGGGCTGCAGGGACCGTCACCATCCGCTCTGAGGGTGACATCGATTTTCAGTCGATGGATGTCAACGTGATCTCGCGGACGTCGAATATCGACAAGGACAGACCGACATTTGTCGATGTCAGCGCAGCCGGGACACTGCGGATGAATGACTCGTCGTTCCAGGCGATCACCCGCGCTGTCGTGCGGGGCGGTGATATTACCCTGCATGGAAAAAACCTCGACATCATCGATTCCACCATTACGGCATCAACCGCTCGTAGTGGTGATGCAGGATCCGTCACACTCACTGCAGACGAGTCCATTGTCCTGCGAACCGAGCTGGAAGGGCCCGGAACGTTTATGCGGGTATCGAGCGCGAGTCTCAGAAACCGGCGGGACGAGGGTGCTGCGGGCTCTGTGTTGCTCGAAGCCCCCGTCATCGAGGCCAGGGACGCGTCCATTGTGGTCGGAACCAGATCCCTCGATCGCCGGTTCAATGACGAGGGTGAAGAAATTGTTGGCAACATCACAATCAGGGGTCGCGACAAAATCCACCTCGAGGAAACGGTTGTATCAGCATCCACCGACGGCCTTGCGTCCGCCGGTAACGTGATCATCGACGGGGGTGTCGTTGAGTTGATCGGCCGCCATGATTCGACCTCGGGAGATCTTCGGGGCATCGAATCTCTCGCCAGAGGTGCCGGAAATGCCGGCAGTATCCGCGTCGAGGCGCAGACGCTGAACCTTGATCAGGGTCTCATCGAGGTCTCGACGACGGGCAGCGGTAACGCGGGCAACATCGATATCGAAGCGGACGTCATCTCCCTGATTGATGGGTCGGAGGTACGCAGCGACGCGCGGTTCGGCACGGGTGATGCGGGCTCCATCAACATACTTGCGCATGATCTGATCAGCTCCCGAGGAACAACAGAGCAGGTGAATCCGACATTCAGGGTGCCGGAAAACAAGATCAACAGCGAAGCGGGGCAGAAACCGCTGACGGATGTCGGGGCTGCCGGCAACATTACGATTCGTTCCGGTGGCGACATCGATTTTCAGTCGATGGACGTCAAAGTGATCTCACGGACGTCGAACATCGACAAGGACAGGGATATCTTCATTGACGTGAGCGCGGCTGACACGCTGCAGATGAATGATTCGTCTGTCCAGGCAATCACCCGGGGGGTCGTGCGGGGTGGCGACATTATGCTGGATGGGCAAAACCTCGACATCGTGGATTCCACCATCACGGCATCAACCGCTCGTATTGGAGATGCAGGATCCATCACACTGACCGCAGATGAGTCCATTGTCCTGCGAACCGAACTGGAAGGGCCGGGCACGTTTATGCGGATAACGAGCTCGAGTGTCAGAAACCGGCGGAACGAGGGTGCGGCGGGTTCGGTGTTGCTCGAAGCCCCCGTTATCGAGGCCAGGGACGCAACCATTGGGGCCGGAACCAGGTCACTCGACAGGCGGTTCGATGAAAACGGTGCCGAGATTGTTGGGAACATCACGATCCGGGGTCACGACCGGGTTCTCCTCGAAGAAACCGCGGTGTCAGCATCCACCGAAGGCCTTGCGTCCGCCGGTAACGTGGTCATCGAAGGGGATGTCGTCGATGTGATTGGTCGCCTGGTTCCAACCTCGGGGGACCTTCGAGGCATCGAATCTCTCACCAGAGGTGAAGGAAATGCCGGCAATATCCGTGTGGAGGCGCAGACGCTGAACCTTGATCAGGGTCTCATCGAGGTTTCGACAGAGGGTAGCGGCGATGCCGGAAACATCGAGATTGAAGCGGACGTCATCTCCCTGATCGATGGGTCGGAGGTCCGCAGCGATGCCAGGCTCGGCACGGGTGATGCGGGTTCCATTGACATACTTGCGCACGATCTGATCACCTCTCGTGGGACGACTGAACAGGTGAATCCGACATTCCGGGTGCCGGAAAACAAGATCAACAGCGAAGCGGGGCAGAAACCGCTGACGGATGTCGGGGCAGCGGGTGCCGTCACCATACGCTCTGAGGGAGACATCGACTTTCAGTCGATGGATGTCAAGGTGATCTCCCGGACGTCGAATATCGACAAAGACAGGGATATCTTCATTGATGTGAGCGCGGCCGGCACGTTGAAGATGAATGATTCCTCCGTTCAGGCCATCACCCGCGCTGTCGTGCGGGGTGGTGACATTACCCTGCATGGCAGAAACCTCGACATCATCGATTCCACCATCACGGCATCAACCGCTCGTATTGGAGATGCAGGATCGGTAAAACTGACTGCAGATGAGTCCATTGTCCTGCGAACCGAGTTGGAAGGGCAGGGCACGTTCATGCGGGTGTCGAGCGCGAGTCTCAGAAACCGGCGGAACGAGGGTGCGGCGGGTTCGGTGTTGCTCGAAGCCCCCGTTATCGAGGCCAGGGACGCCGCCATTGTGGCTGGCACCAAATCCCTCGATCCCAGGTTCAACGACCAGGGTGAAGAAATTGTTGGCAACGTAACGATCAGGGGTCACGACCGGGTTCACCTCGAAGAAACGGTTGTGTCAGCATCCACCGACGGCCTTGCGTCCGCAGGCAACGTGGTCATCGAAGGGGAAGTCGTCGAGTTGATCGGCCGACATGATTCAACCTCGGGGGACCATCGCGGCATCGAATCTCTCACCAGAGGTGAAGGAAATGCCGGCAATATCCGTGTAAAAGAACGTTAAGTCATTCGCTAAATATTTTCCGGCCATGTGATTGGGGCACAGCCGTCAAAGGACGGGCC
>JANQFF010000036.1 GCA_028277965.1 Pseudomonadales bacterium | reverse complement strand
GATAGGGTCAGGATCTACTGTCTTCTTCATCCCGATGCTGAACCCCGACGGGGCGGAACGCTTTCAACGGAGGAACGCGCAGGGAATCGACGTCAACCGCGATGCTCGAAGACTCCAGACGCCTGAGGGCAGGCTACTGAAAGCGGTGCGGGATTCCATCGAACCTGATTTCGGGTTCAACCTGCACGACCAGGGGACGAGCATCAGGGTAGGGGAAACGAACCGCACCGCCGCGATCGCATTGCTTGCGCCTGCGTTCAATGAGGCACGGGATGTTGACGCAAAGAGGCATCGAGCCATGCAGGTTGCTTCGGTATTGGTCGAAGCCATGAATCCCCTCGTAGACGGGCTCATTGCGAAGTACGACGACACGTTCAATCCCAGAGCGTTTGGTGACCTGATGGGTGCGTGGGGAGCAAGCACAGTGCTAATCGAATCAGGCGGGTGGGGAGACGACCCTCAGAAGCAACACCTGAGATTCACTAATTTCGTGGGTATTCTCACGGCTCTGGAGGCAATCGCAACGGGAGAATATGCATCCCAAACAACCGAGCCCTATGACAACCTGGCATTCAACGGGCGCAGGTTGCCCCACATGTTGGTTTCGGGCGGGACGCTCGCCATCCCGGGGAAACCGACCCTGAACGCAGACCTCTTGATCAACTACGATCGACCGCTCCTGAAGGAGGGCGGGCGCATCGTTGACATCGGCGACCTCGGCGAAACCGAGACCTTAGA
This sequence comes from Pseudomonadales bacterium, assembly GCA_028277965.1. Classification (GTDB taxonomy): domain Bacteria; phylum Pseudomonadota; class Gammaproteobacteria; order Pseudomonadales; family Azotimanducaceae; genus UBA4421. The sequence continues at coordinate 500 of JANQFF010000036.1, read as the reverse complement.
CACCCTGCGCGTGGATGGGCTTTTTGTCATTCCAGCGCCTGAGGCACTCGATGAGAAAGGCGGATTGAATACCGGCGCACCGGCCGAATTCGTGGTGGCGGAAGATGTTGCGGGAGAGCGTGTTCGGCACCGCATCTCAGGCAAGCCTCAAATGTGACTTCTTTCGGTCTCTTGAAGTAAACCTTGCAACAGGTGGTACCTAGGGAGACATTAATTGAGGGGCAACAGCGCTAAAAAGGGTAATATCACGCAGTATTGAACTAAATAACGAAGGCGTAACGGTCGCTGCACTTATTGCCACGCGTTGATGTCTCCGTGCTCGCATCGAGGGAGAGTACGGCATACCGGCCCAAGTGGGTGGAGCGACTTTATGCGTTTCGTTTTCACATCCATTGCAATCCTGGCTGTTTGCTTAGCAGCTCAAGCCTGCGGTACTCAAGGCCGCGGGGGCTCCCGATTCGATCCTGCGCGGGACCTGAATCTCCATGCCATCAATCAGA
>JANQFF010000021.1 GCA_028277965.1 Pseudomonadales bacterium | reverse complement strand
TGGTCTCGATGGTAATCCTGCTCCGGCTGTTACACCACTAGACGCCTCCTTCAAGGCAAACCTACTCGCCAACCTAGGATTGGGCGCCCGATCGCAAATCAACTTCGGCGGTGCCGGCGGTGGAGGAGGTGGCGGAGGCGCTGGAGACGATAACTTCGGATCTGTCTCTATTGGTGGGGCCGGAGGAACGCCGGGTTCTCAATCTGGTCCTACGGGATTCGGATTAGGTGGGAACGGCGTCAACGGAACACTGGTTGGCGGTCGTGGTCCTGGTGGCGGAGGTGGCGCTTCCGGGGCCGGCGGAGGATACGTAGAGGTCTGGGTTGAAGGTGACCTGACTCTAGACGCGACCGCCACGATTACAGCAAACGGTGGAGGCGGCGGCTTCGGCGGGAGCGGTCCCATTAGCTGCCCCTCCGGCTTCTCTGGCGGCGGTGGCGCCGGCGGAGGCGGTGGCGGCGGCGGCGTAGTTGTCGTCGCTTACCGAGGAACTCCTACCAACGTGGACGTATCTCACATTGCCGCTTCTGGTGGAGCGGGTGGTACCGGTGGGACCGGTTCGCAGTTCGTATGTGGAGGCTTCACTCCTGGATACCTGGTGGGTGGAACGGGCGCAACCGGCGAAACAGGCTTCGTCAAGATCGTGAAGGTGTAGACCATGCCTAGAGCAATCGTAGACGGTCAAGACCTCAACACGGCTATTACCACTGCTTCCCCCGACGTTGACTTCGGGTCTGGCAATGTTATGGGCACCGTAACATTGGCGGGTATCCAGGATATCTCAGGTGATCTCTCATACGACAACCTGATCATCGATACGGGGGCAACCATCGGGTCAACCGCCGGCAGCAAGCTCATTGTTCGTTGCCAAGGAAACTTGGAAGTTCGCGCTGGCGCAACACTACACGCAAACGGTCGCGGACTAGTCGGCTCAACGGGCGGAACGGGGGCGTCTGCTCCGTTCTCGCTCGCAACGTCACAAGGCGGTCCCGGAGCAGACGCGGCTGGCGCCCTACCTACTGGGGCGGCCGGAGGCGGTGGAGGTGGCGGCGGAAGCGGAGAACTTACGTCCGGGTCTCCAATTTACGCTGAAACCACCGGTGGGGGCGCAGGAGGCAGTGGGCTACTAAGAACTATTGATGGCAATGTTCAGTCTGCCGGCGCTACTCAGTTCCGTGTATTCAGCACTCCAATCCAAAGCGTCATCGGTGGCTCGCTGACAGAAACGGTACCGGCGAACACACTAACTGATCTGGATGACTTCCTCGTCATTAGCGCTGGCGGTACAGCATCTTGGGATAGCTTCGGAGCGGCATCCATCACCCTGGCGTTCTCGTACGGCGGAACGACCATCATGGCGGCAGGACTAAGTTCTTCTGGAACTGCTTCTGGAACGTGGAATGCCAGATTTGTAGTAGGAATCAAAGATTCCTTCAATCAGCACGCCATCGGTAGTCTTCTGACCGGCGGGTCGATCACGAATCAGTTCGCAACCAGTGTTACCAATGTTGGGCCTGCAAATGTCTCCAACGATCTTGTCATTTCGACAAGCGCCAACAATGGATTCTTAACATTGGTCGTCGACACAGTATCTATCGAAGTTGTGTCGAGCATTGCTGGCTCAATGATCCCAGGATCACTAGGTGGGGCCGGCGGGGCAGGACCATCGACACCAAGCAACGGTAACAACGGTGTTACCGCTTCCATGAACCTGCTCGACAGTGGCCTGAAGACCTCGCTCCTAGTGGGCCGCGCTCTCCAGGCAAGATCCATCGCGCTCTTCGGTGGTCCCGGTGGCGGCGGTGGAGGTGGGGGACTTGGAGAAGACGGATTCGGTACCTTCCCATCTTCAGGGGGCAACCCAGGTGTAGCTGGTTCACAGGTCGGCACTAACTTCGGTGACGGCGGAAGCGGAACTGGCGGTGTGCCGCTTGGTAGTCGAGATCCCGGAGGTGGTGGCGGCGCTGGCGGCGCCGGTGGCGGTTACCTAGAAGTATGGGTCCAGGGTGATCTGACCATAAACGCCACTGGGTCAATCAGCGCGCGTGGCGGCAATGGCGGAAATGGTGGAACAAAAACCGGTAACTCTACCGATGGCGGCGGTGGCGGCGGCGGTGGAGGAGGAGGCGGCGGGGTCCTCTTCGTCGGCTACAAGGGAACCCCCACCAACGTAGACCCCGCTCACGTTTTAGCCCCGGGTGGTACAGGCGGTACCGGCTCAGGATTCGGCAATGGCGGCTTCGGCGGCAATGGTATTGCCGGCGAAGACGGTCTTGTAGGAATATTCCAGTTGTAGGTGTAACTATGCCTTCTTTTACTATCGATTGCGCTTACTGCTCTCCTACGATGACTCTGCTTCGCGCAGAGATTCCGGACAGCGCTGATGAGAAACAATGGCGCGCTGCGTGGAAGAAGACCACGACTGGTGGCGCCAACGGTGGTCCTCAGTACGCGAATATTCAGTGCAATGGGTGTGGATCCCAGTATCAAGTGATCGACGATGGGGTCGGCCTTGAATCTGGCGGCAGCATCATGCGCAAGAATATCAGCCGCCCCGGTGTCTCACAGCTCGATATTACGGCAGGTGTCCGCAATGGCGGCACGGTCGTTACGCTCACCGGTAGTGCACTTGAGCAAGGTGTGCTCAATGTCAAGTTTGGAGAACTGGACGCACTGAATATCACCAATCGGACAGAGACATCTGTCCAGGTGACAACTCCTCCGGCTACCTACACGCTCAACGTAGCTGAGTATCTCTTCAAGGCCACCCTGGGCGGCGTGTCCGGCACGCTTCTAGTAGACGAGGCGTTCACTGTCGGTACTACAGGTGCTTCCGGATCCATCAGGCACATCGATGGATCAACGTATTTGCTCCACATTCCCACTATCCCAACACCAGCACCCGAGCTGATTGGAGAGTGGTTGACCGGTGGCACCTCTTCGGCGACAGGTCGTATCGACGCCCTCGACCCAACTGCGCTCCTACCTGGCGAGCAGGTTGTAGGTCAGACGACTGGGGCTATCGCAGTCGTCGCAAAGGCTGCACCCGTTGTCGTTACGACACCCACGGATGGGTTCGGCGCTAACGAGTTAGTTCTAGGCCAGGCGTCCGGTAATGGAGTAGTCCTAGGGCCATCACCAGCTTACTCGGGAGCTGTCGACGTTGTCGTAGAGAACGAGCTAGGCCAGCGCAGCTCGGGTAGCACTCTGGCCGGCGGCTACACCTACTTCTAATCAGTGAAATCGCGGCAGGTACGAAATGGCTAAGTTTCTGGCATATAAGCGAAATACACGCGAAGTCGTGACGGTTGATACTGTCAACCCCGCGTTCGCGGCGCTCGGTAGCTCTATTGCCTTAGCCGACACAACAAATGCCTTTCCTAATCGGTGCGAGAACATCGTTGCCGTGTTTCGCGGCGATCCTTACTTTCTGTATCGATCTGCTGCTAACGAGGTAAGGCTGGCATCATACACCAGTGGTGCGTGGGCAGATGTCGCGGGGTTCACCCCTATTACAGGAGTGGGTGGTGCGATCACTCCTACGTGTCTGCATGTCGTCAAGGATAGGCTTGTTGCGATTTGCGAGCTGTCAATCGCGGCGGGGCGAGGTGCTATTGCCCGCCGCAGCGCTCTAGATGACGGAACCACCTGGGATCCAATCATCTCCGTTCCGTTTGATCCTGCCATTACCGATTCTCGGGCAGGCCCGAGCATCGTTTGGCATAACGCGGTCTTCTTCACGACGTCGGATGGTATCGGGCACTATGACCCATCGACCAACTTCCTCTCCACGGACTTCGATCGTGGAGACGACGTGCTTCTCTTCGACGAGAAGGCGAACTTTGGTGCATTCACGTTCTTCGAGAACGACCTCTACTACGTTCTGCCGACTGATCTACCCGCAGGTGCGCCCAGCTTCTACAAACTAGACCGCTCGTGGTCTGTCAACACACCGTTTGTTTCGCGCCCAACCTTCACGAATCAAAATCTGGTCATTCCAGGCGTCGGCGAGATCGTAAACAACAATGACGCGGGTAACTACTCGCTGTTCGTAAACCGCAACAACGTCATGTCCCTGATTTACTCAGGATCGCTAGGCTCCAAGCTACTCACGATCACGCCCCTGGGCACGTCGTTCGACGTGACCGACGTTACAACTTCGTTGTTGCCTACTCAGTTCAGTGGTGAGCCTAACCTCGGGTTTTCTTACTACGTAGACGACAGGCGGCGTAACAACGAGCAGCACACTATCGTGATCCGGTTCCGACCCTCGATTCCGATCGCCACTGTGATCGCCTCCTGGGACGGGATCAACCCAGTTGAGCAGGTTGCTTCGCTAGATGATGGCGGAGTTGGGCTTGACCTTATGGTTCCCGAAATTGAGCGCGGGGACTTCAGAACATTCACAGACAAACAGCCAGCAGTCTTCATTGATGGTGTTACCCAGCCGTTCCCGGGCCGTGTGCGCATCGACTACACGATTCAGGATTCCGGCTCTCGCCCAATTGATGTGATCCCTGAGTATTCGGTGGATGGTCAGACGTGGGCTGAGATGTCACAAGGCGACGGCGACTCGGGCAAGACAAACCTCGTATCGTCCATCGCCGGGCTCTCATACTTCTTCAACTGGGACGCGTTCGTTGACCTGGATGGTGATTTCGACAACGTGGACGTTCGTGTGATCGCCAGGATCGCGGGTGTATAGGGGCTAAACCATGTCGAGTGGATTCCTAGCTCTGAACTATCGAAACGGGTCGCCGTTCGTATTGCGGTATGTCAACGGAACGACGGTTCAGGTCGGAAACGTGTTTGGCGGGCCGGCAGAAACTTCGTCAGGTTCTACGGAGGAGATTACCGCCAACCGTGTCTGTCAGTTCAAGGGCTCTAACGATCTTTACGCCCACCAGCGCGGAACCATTCATCAATACAACTCTGGAACTGGTAACTGGACTGGTATTCACACAATCGGAACGCCAAATACGGCGACACGGCACCTCGGTCCCTATGTTCTGCACATCAACAATCAGCCAACCATGGTTGCCATCTCGCCAGACGGAACAAGCTATCAAGCGGCAACCAGTACCGACGGCAGCTCCTGGGTTAATGCGTCTGCTGTGAACATCCCAGGTGCGGGCGGGGGGTATTTCTACTCCCCGATCGTATGGCGTAATCAGATCTATTGGCTCAATTCCGGTGACGCCTTTCTGTATGCCTACGATCCCGTCGCCAATACATACCAGCAGACGTTGGCTACGGGAGCCCTCGACTCGCGCACGATGTATGCCACGGCAATCTTCAATGATCGGTTCTTCCTCCTGGGGCTAGACGCAGGCTCCCAAAGTAGGACACTTGCTGAGTTCACAGGGTCGTCGATCGTCACAGCCGTGAACGCGTTCAATGGTGTTCTGTCTAGCCAGACGAACAACTTGACCAAAGACTGCTTGTTTACTGACGGCGACGATCTATATGCCGTCTTCTACGACACACCAACTGGCGGCTCTGTGGAATCAGCTGGTGGGGTCAACTGCTGGCAGTTCGATGGTGCACTGTCTCCGACTGACCTCACAACTACAGTCATTCCTACCTCTATTCGCTCTGGGCAAGGAACTGGTTCCGGCACAAAGCGAGGCACTCGCATTCGTGCGCTCATTGACGCCGAGGCAAATCCTGGCTCCACGCCAGACATCTTCCTATACATCAGCCAAGCTGGTGGGGGCCCAGGTAACTCCTGGAGCGTCTACGAGTGGAATGGCGACGCCGCGCTGATCGGAAACTCGGGGGCTGCGAACGACATCGGCGGCGACGTGTCGCATGCGCTCAATTTCGAGGCTACCGGTAACGGTAAGCGGTTCTGGACCGAGGACGAGCTAGACATCTCAATCGAGCTGCTTACGCCAGTTCTCGGCGCCGAGGAAATCAGCTTCCGTCTATACAGCCCGAGCGGCACAGAGACTGTCAAGGTTAGCTTCTTCTTTGATACCGATGGCGAGACATCGAACACGCTCTGCACACTGCAAAACGCGTCCGCCGGAACGATCGTTTCTAATGAAATTACTGGGCTAACAGCAAACAATGGTGCAACGCTCTACACAGTAGAGTGGGATGCGCCTACCGATGGCTTGTCACAAGGTCAGCGCACGCAGCTGACCGGACTAATTAGTCTGTAGGGTTAGCGATGGCGCTTGCTTACGCAGATCGAGTAAAGGAAACGACCGGAACTGTCGGTACCGGTACGCTCAACCTAGATGGTGCCGCAGCAGCACACCAGGACTTCGTATCGAGCATCGGTAGCGGTAACGAGTGTTTCTACACGATCCTCGATTCCACGGCTGGCGACTGGGAGGTCGGACGAGGCACGGTTACGTCTGGCGCACCAGACACTCTGTCACGTGACACCGTCCTCGATTCCAGCAATAGTGGTGCGCCGGTTCCATTCGCCTCTGGAACCAAAGAAGTCTTCGTTACTGCGCCAGGCTCTTTGTTTCCAGACATCGTCCTCAAGGACGGCTCTGTTACAGCTGATTACCTGAACTTTGGAACAGCTACCGCCGCAACCGCTGCCGGTGATATCGCTTCTAGCGACGGCACACGGAGCATGACGTGGGACGCTAGCGCGAGCACACTCACGATTGGCGGTGGATCGTTCTCGACCGGTGGATACGGTCTTATTCGAGCTGAGGCAACAAACACTGCGTCGAGCTATATCAAGTCAGTCAATTTGAGCGGTGGAGCACAGGCCATCGCCGGCCTCTGGTGCGAGAACGACGGCGGCGCCATCGGCGTCGTGAACATGACTAGCTCCGGGTTCTCCGGCGGACCCGGTGACCCCGGACCAAATGCCATGCGAGTTCGCTCACAGGGTGCCGGAGGTCTATCGCTTGTCGCCGGTAGCGATAGTGGTGCGTCTCCCGGTCGTGAGATCAGATTCTGGACCAACCCTTCCAGTACGACAGAGTCCCATCGTTGGACGATGGACAACGATGGTCACTTTCTGGCCGCGTCTGACAATACGATCGACATCGGCGCCTCAGGTGCAACGAGACCAAGAACTGGTTATTTCGGTACCAGCATCATAGGACCAGTATTGGACTCACCAGGTTCTCTGACGATCGGTGGAACCACTGCAACTTCGATCGCGATCGGACGATCAGGTATCACAACCGACTTCCCCGCCGGTCAAACAGTTGATTTCACTGGCTGCACGGTTACAGGCTTGGCGGGCGGTGGTGAGGATCTAGCAGCTACTCTAGCTATCGGAAACACGACCGGCGCTAACGACATCTCTATTAACTCCGGTCGTCAGATTAGCGGTGGTCGCGCCAACATTGGAACCTCGACAGAGGCTACTGTAGACGGTGAGTTCTCCGCTGGTCTGACCGGCGCGCACCGTATGGATTTCGACCAGGGTCTTGGTCGGCTCAATGTGCGCCACGTTGACGCTGGCACCACCAACGAAGTCAACGTAATCAACATTCACCACGACACGAGCGGAACTGTTGCCGCAGGCTTCGGCGCATGTATCGGAGTAGTAGCTGACGGGGCAGGTATCGGATCTCTCTGCTGTAATGTCACTACGCCGGGCGCCGATTCTAAGTGGCTGTTCTACGCAGACCAGTCTGGTGGTGAGACCGCCGCATTCGAGATTCGTGGTGCAGACCTAACTGCGCGATCATATGGTGGGTTAGAGGTTGGAAGTCCGGCCACAGCCGCCGCCTCCGGTGACCTTGTTGCTGGAACCGGTAACGCGGAGGATGAGCTTCTTTACGACCATTCCAACAAGGCGCTCAATCTCTCATTCACGCTGACAGGTGCCGGTGATAACCAGCGAGGTTTCACCTCCAGCGCCTACCGTCCTGCGGGATCCGCTGCTGGCTTTGGCTCCAGAATGGTGTTCAATGCGGATGACTCCACAGGTGTTCTCCGCACTCAGAATTACATTCGTTCCGTCTGGGGCGATCCTGTAGTTGCGACTCTGCGCGGACATCTGGACTTTGTGTCCGGAATGGACGGCGGCGCCGGGCTGCATCTCCCAGTAACTGCGCAACTCGGTGATTACGACGGAAGTGGTATCAGCTTCTCTGTTCGTGACAACAGTGGTGACCAGCTGAGCAACCGCGAGCGGTTCCGCGTCAATGCCGACACAGGTGTCACTACGCTTTTCGACACGAGTAGCGTCGCCGGGCTTACGTTCGCCGACACGGGTGCGATTGATGGGGCTGGAGCAGTCACTCTCGGTGGCACGACGGCTACCAGTCTTGCCCTCGGGCGCTCCGGAGTCACCACCGATTTCCCGAGCGGCTCTACAGTCGACTTCACCGGTGCAACAGTTACCGGATTGGTGGCCGATGGCGATGTAGGCATTCTGGCTACAGTTACCAGCATCGACGCGACGTCTACCGGTACTACTGCACTCTATACAGTCCCCGTCGGCAAGACGGCTGTCATTCTCGACGCGATTGTGCGCTGCACAGCCGCAACTGCAATCTCAGCTCCGGCAGAAGGAGGTGTTGGTATCGCTGCCGGAGAAGACGACATCTTCTCATCTCAATCTTTCACATCACTTACAGCATCAGGCGCCCACTATCGATTCCCGGGCGGCGGTTTCTCGCAGACCGCAGAAGCTAGCGATGTCATCAGACTCGGCATCGACACAGCAGCCACCGGTACCAGCCAAACGTTGGCTGTGGACCTGATTGGATACGTCTTCTAGTGAAAGTATTGAGAGAGGGTTGTCATGGCCAACGTAAATGCTCTCGGGATTGACCTAACAACAGGACAACTCCGGAGACTTCTAGCAGCAGATACACTCACCGATGATCAGGGTTCAGGGGCCTCCATGACCCCTGCTCTGGCTGCGGTCCTGTCACAAGGTAACACCACAGGTGCTACCACGATTGAGATCAGCAGTGCATCAGGTGGTATTGCGAGTTCTAACGGAACTGCCGCAGCCGGTGTCGAGATTGACATCACAGCTGGTAATGGTGACGCAGCCAATGCCGGTGGTGCTATCGACATCAACGCTGGAACCGGTGGTGGTACGGATGGCGCAGGTGGTGATGTCACCATCGACGCTGGTGCCGGTGGTGCAACCAACGGAAATGGTGGTGATGTCAACATCAACGCTGGTAATGCCTCGGGCTCCGGTCTTGACGGTGATATCAACGTCGGTAACTCGAACACGACTGCGGTGAATATCGCCAGTGGTTCCTCTACCGCTGCGATCACCATCGGTAACAGCTCCGCCGGCGCTGTTGCAATGGATTCGAGTACCTCGATGACGCTGGGCGCTAACGCAACCAGTACGGCTCTCGGTAACACGTCGAACGTCACTAACGTGCAGGGTAGTCGTGTTCAGATCAACACGCTTCCTCTGCCGAGTGTTCTGTCGTCGACCGCGATTGCAGATTCTACCGCCACAGGAACCACTGCCATTTACACGGTCCCGGCTGGTCGAACGGCGATCATTATGGGCGCATTTGTCCGAGTTAGCGCGGCCTCGGGCATCACGACTGCGGCAGCTGCTGGTATCGGTGTCGCAGCCGGTGAGGACGACATCATTTCCAGCCAGGCCATGACAGGCCTGCTGGATACACCCGATGTCTTCCACATGGCCAACGCAGGTGGTCTGCTGCAGGCGGCGGCGGCTTCGGATGTGATCGATTTCGGTATCGATACGGCTGCTTCTGGTACTTCTCAAGCGCTCGTAGTCGATCTCATCGGTTACCTCCTATAATCGAGAGTAACTAGAGCGGAAGTAGCGCATGGCAAATCGTGTAGCTATAGGTAAAAACCTAACTACAGGGCAAGTTTCGCCCCTGAGCGCTACCGATCTGCTCACAGATGTCGACGGAAACCAGGTCAAGGGGGCCAGTTTTTCTGGCCTCCTTGCGAAGGTTACCGGGATCTCGCTGGCCTCAACCGGTACAACCACTTTGTTTACGGTGCCGGCCAATCGGGAATACATCGTTACCGAGGTGTTGCTGCTTGTTACTGCTGCTGTGGGTGTCTCTGGCACCCCGGCAGCCAGTATCGAGATCAACGGCAGCACCGACGTCTTCGGCGATAGGCCACTTTCTGGTATCGCAGACGACAAGGCTTACAGCTTTGGCTCCGTAGGTACCAGAACTGTGGCCGACGCCGCAGAAGTCATCGAGATGTCGGTCAACACGGCTGTGACCGGTACGCTCACAGTGACCGCTTATCTCTTCGGGCTAGAGTCGAGCCAGATCGTTGGTGGCACTGACTCGCTTGTTACAGCACGAGTCTCGAAGAGCGCAACTCAGACGATTCCGAACAACACCTGCACGACCGTCACCTGGGACGTTGAGTTCTTCGATCCGCTCAACATGCACGACAACTCGGTCAATAACTCACGCATCACAGTCCCGACTTCTGGTGTCTATGCTGTCTATGGAACGCTCAAGTATCTCACCAGCTCTGTAGGTGTTCGATCACTCAGTTTCCGGGTGAACGGGGCTACGCCGCTCAGAACGACGAACACCTATCCAGCAACGTCCAGCTTCGGCCTGTGGTTCCAGGTCTCAGACGTCATCGAACTGGCAGCAGGAGACTACGTAGAGGTTGATGCGTTCCACACCGCAGGTGGCAACCTCGATATCGATGGGACCTCGCAGGAGGCTGTTGCGGCGTTCTCGGTTACGAAGGTAGGCGAGAGCCTCTCGAACAATACCAGCCTAGACTGGGATCCGCTTCAACTAACTCAGTATGTGCAACCACCAACGACGGGGTGGAGTTGGCAGAATCAAGGGACCTCTACGATTGAGATCAATGATGCTGGGCAGTTTATGGAGTGCCCAGCTGGGTCCACTACCTACTTCACACAGAGGTCTCGTACTGCACCTACCACTCCATATACCATTACAGCCGCCTTCCGCCCGTTTATCAATGGAGTCGGAAATCAGTATATCGGGATCGGATGGCGAGACAGCGCCACGAGTGAGCATACGATATGCGGCCTACTCCAGAGTTCTGGCTTCTGGCGCGTAGCGGATTCTCGCTACACAGGAACCGGCGCTGGTACGCTCGATGGAACCTATGCCACCAGTGGTGAAGATTTTTTACCTTCGCCGGGTTCAAGCGCCCCACTCTGGGGACATCCCATTATCTGGGTGCAGATCGAAGACGACGGCACTACCAACCGGATAGTGCGCTACAGCTTTACGGGGCAGGCGTTCCGGACCCTGCATACAGTCTCTAGAACGGACTTCTTGAACCCAGACGAGGTGGTGTTCACCGTCGGCCATAACAGCGAGGGCGCGGCGTTCCATCTGCTTTCGTGGAAGGTCGAGTAATCCGTGGCCAATAAAGTCCCAGTAGTAGTTGATCAGTCCACTGGTATCGCCAGCACGCTCACGTTCAGCGATACCCTCACGGATGCCTCCGGGAACTCGATCTCGGGCGCCATTCGCCTACTGAGCACTACAACGACAATCTCGCTGGCCTCGACCGGTACGACGAACATTTTCACTGTTCCGTCTGGTCAGCAATACTTCATCACGAATGTGCTCCTGCAGGTCACATCGGCCACCGGCGTATCTGGTACGGCCTCGGCAGGTGTCGGCATTGCCGCTGGCGAAGACGATATCTTCGGATCCCAGCCTCTGATTGGATTGACGGCGGCAGATACTTCCTTCTCGTTTGCCTCGACTGGCACTACGGTGGTCGCAGACGCGACGGAGATCGTCAAACTCGGAATTGATACCGCAGTCACCGGCACACTAGAGGTCACTGCGTTTGTATTCGGCGTTGCGACGACGATAGGTACTACTGCCGGGGCATCCAATTTCATTGGAGTCAAAGCAGAGCATACAGCTGCGTTCTCGGTTTCAAACTCGACATTCACCGACGTTGACTACGACAACGGAAACTCCTCCGAGATCTTCGATACCAATGGATTCCACGATCCTGGCGGCGCCAATCCGGACAGATTCACAATCCCCACCGGGCTAGCCGGCAAGTATCTAGTTATCCAGCATTTCAACTGGGCAGGTATTGGATCTGCCGAGAGTGGGCGCTTCGCTGGGATCAAGCACTACAACTCAAGTGACACATTGCTTGATGCCGATGTGGCGCGCGAACAGTTCCGATCGTCCGCCAATGACAGCGCGAGCGGCTCCGGTGTTGAAATCCTTGAGATGTCTGAAGGGGATTACGTCATTCAGGAGGTCTATCACACCAACGGTGGCAACTTCAGTGGCACCGGCAAATTCATGATGATGAAGGTGGGCTAGCATGGCTAACAAAGTCCCGGTCGTTGTCGACCAGACTACTGGCCGCTCATCCAAGCTTACCTCTTCGGACACGCTCACAGACGCGAGCGGTACCACCGTTGGTGGTGGTGGCACGGCGACCATCGAAAACGAGACACGTGGTCGACTCACACAAGGTGTCTCGTTAGATCTCTCCTCTACGGGAAACACCAATCTATTCACAGCTACCCAGAACGTCATCGTCGAAGCAGTAGTCTTTCGGTGCACTGCTGCTACAGGAATTACTACTCCTGCAACGGTGGAGATCAACAACAACGTTGGCGATGTCCTTATCCCCGCAACGCTGCTCACCGGCTTCGACGCAGCCGAAGAGACTCATCACTTCATCGTTGACGGGCGTGGCCGCAGAGTAAAGACCAACGAGACGCTGCGCGCTAATGTGACGGTCGCGTTCACAGGCACCTCGATGACTGTTGAGTGTTTCGTCCTTGGCTATGCCGAGACGGGCAGCATCGCGTCGCCTGGGTTGCCTGATGGTCCCATCTTGGACTTTGTTCACTACGCTCTTGACGGTAATCAGAGTATTGCGCACAGCACTACAACCGTCATCGACTTCGATGAAAAAATCTCAGACCCCAACGGGAACGTAACGACCGGAGCAAGCTGGAAGTATACGGTTCCGAGTAGCGGCAAGCTGCTGATCGCCGGCGGTGCACGCTATGATTCAGGGGCGGCCTGGCCATCTAATGGCTTCCTAGGTCTTCAGCTTTTCAAGAACGGCTCAATCCTTCACTTCATTCACACGCTAGAAACGAACGCCGTTGTTCGTCCTTACGATCTCTACGGAACGATGTCCTTTGACGTTGTTACCGGTGACGAGATTGATCTAAGGATCTTCCAGAACTCAGGTATTGCTCGCGACATTGTTGATGATAACGCTCGCAGCTATGTCACGCTGACGCTCTACGGCACGCCGACCGGTAGCGTAGCTGGTGGTCTTCTCAACAAGGTCACTAGCATCGATCTCAGTTCTACAGGAACAACTGACCTCATTACGGTTCCGACCGATCAAGAGTTCGTCATCACAGATGTCCTCCTACAGGTCACAGCGGAGTCTGGATCTTCAGGATCACTTGCTGCTGGTGTAGGAATTGCCGCAGGCGAGGACGACATCTTCGACAGTCAGACCATCCTAGGTCTGGATGCTGTAGGCAAGGTCTTTCGTTTTGGTGGCACTAGCACAGGCGCTACCGCAGACTCCACGGATGTAGTCAAGCTTGGCGTTGATACAGCTGTTTCTGGAACACTAACGGTTACGGCCTATATCTTCGGCTTTGAAACCAGCCAGGCAACTGTAGCCGGACAGGGAATCAGCACCACTAAGCTCACTCGAAGTGCGGCACAAACGATTGCCACCTCCGCGTCTACTAATATCGATTGGCAGGGGACCGACGCATGGGACGTCGGACTGTGGACTCACGATGGTGGTGGTGCTAATCCTGATCGTCTGATTGCCCCCTCAGGCTTTGTTGGCAACTATGCTCATGTAGCGCTCAATGTCGAGTGGACGTCAAACGCGACGGGCCGTCGAAGCATCGCAATCATTCAATTCGATAGTGGGGATACAGAGAAGGATAGGTGTCAACACATCGAGGACGCTGTATCTAGCGCGGTCACGATCATGAACTGCAGCGACGTGTTCGAGCTGGCAGACGGTGATTACTTCGTGGCTTCCGTGTTTCAATCGTCCGGAGGTAACCTAGACATATTGCACATCGCAGGCTCAGCTAGGCGAACCCAGATGTCGGCTTATCTGCTGAGGTGATGTGTGACTAACAAGACACCAGTAGTAGTCAACCAGTCCGACGGAAAGCTCACGAAGTTTGAGGTAGGGGACACGCTAGTTGATGTTAGTGGGTCACCTGTTCTAGCCGATCCGGGTAGTGCTGTCCTCGACTTCATCGAATACAACCAGGTCGGTCAATCTACTCAAACAATCAGCGACATCACCGACACGATCCTTCAGTTCAATAATCAAGTTACTGACCCTGACTCCAACGTCACGACAGGTGCCAGCTGGAAATACACAGTGCCCGAGGACGGCACTTTAATGATTCGTTGTTGTGTGACGAGTTCTGATGCCACGACAAACTGGTTCGCGGCGACGACGGTCCAATTGAAGAGCTTCGTCAACGGAACCGAGAAACACGAGTTTGCCTACGTGTTTGGCGGTCAGGGTATGAGTGGCCATCAGGTCTACGGCACTGATGTGATCGAAGTGACTTCTGGTCAAGAGGTAGATGTTCGTCTCTTCAACAACATCAACGAGGCCGACAACAACTGGGGCGCAGGAGACGCGACTAACCACTACATCACCATGACGCTTCTCGGGGAGCCAGAATCCTCGCCCGCGATACAAGCGCGTGTCCTGCGCGACGCAAACAACCTATCCATTTCAAATTCCTCAAACACCGATGTAACGTGGGAAACCGAAGATATCGATACCGATGGGATGGTCGATCTTGGTGGGAACTCCGATCGCATCACGATTCAAACCGCCGGAGACTACTACGTCGAGATTGGAGTAAATTGGGCAAGTAACGGTTCCAGCTCCTATCGATCCCACAACATCAATCGGTTCAACTCTGGGGACTCATTCATCGAAGGCGCTCTCCATCTAACTCAAGCAAATCAAACGTCTTCAGAGCGAGCTACTTACGGTAAGACCTTCTTCAACTGCGCCGTGGGCGACTACTTTAAGCTGCAGGTAAATCAAAATACCGGAGGTAACTTGAACATTTTGTTCAGTACCACTAAGCAGGTCTACATGTCAGTGCGGAAGGTGGAATAGTGGCTGATCTTATTCCACTCTGCCATGACTCGACTACAGGCGCCCCGACACGACCTTCCGCATCCGATACGATCGTGGCGACTGATGGGACTACAGAAATACTCCTGTCTCCGGTAGCTGATTACATTGAGTACAACAATGTTGGTAGTGGCTCCCAGAACTTCAGTAACGCCACCACTACCGTCATCAATTTCACTAACCAGGTTACGGATTCGGATAGTAACTACTCGTCTAATACCTACACGGTTCCTGAGGACGGTCATCTGTTTATACACGTGTCTGCCCACAGTGCAGACGTCTCCCCGAGTTGGGCATCAACCGAAAATGTTGAACTGCTGGTATATGTCAACGGTTCTATTAGCCGTCGGATGGGCTGGCAGTGGGGTGGTCAAGGCAGTAACGGACAAGTAATTACCGGCAGTGCGGCGTTGACCGTGTCGTCCAGTGATACCGTTGACGTAAGGCTGCGCCATACTTCCGGGGGTAATGCCTTCTTCGGCCCATTAACGTCGGATGCGCACTTCATAATCATGGCTCTGCTAAGGTAGACGCAGTGGCTAACCTGATACCTAAGTGCATTGACCAATCAACCGGACGCCCGACTCGTCCCGGAGCAGCGGACTCTCTAGTAGCAGTGGATGGCTCGCCACTGAGTGGAGCCCTAGACTACATTGAATACAACCAAGTTGGAGAGTCCACCCAGTCGGTGCCAACCTCTACGGTGGTTATCTTCGAGTTCAACAATCAAGTCACAGATTCAGACTCGAATGTGACCACAGGCAGCAACTGGCGCTACACGGTCCCCGCAGACGGCATTCTCTTCGTTCACTTCGGTCTACGGAGTACAGATGCCACGCCCAGCTGGGCTGCGAGCGAGGCAATAGATATCGCCGTGTATGTAGATGGCTCGATTCGACAGCGCGCGGGATGGCAGTGGGGCGGTCAGGGAACCGCTGGGCAGGTATTGACGGGAACCGCCATTTTGGACGTAAGTCAGAACGATGAGATCAGCTTACGCGGCGGTCATAGTTCGGGTAATACCACGGACTTCGGACCTTCTACCGCCGATGAACATTTCATCACTATGGCGCTGCTCCCCCCGAAAGGCTGATACAAATACTGGTAACCTACCGGTAAACTGAAACGATAAGGAGAGTAAATGACCAAGGTCGCGACTATCCCAGATCTAAACGATTTTGACGGCGCCCAGTTTGCGCATAAACACTCAATCACCGTCGATCAATTCTGGGTTTCCGGCGGTGACCAGCTCAACTATCCCGATGCTCTACCGGACCCGGGATCATTGGTTTGGACCGACTACGCACTGGCTGGCACCCTGTCTCACGATCAGGGCGGTGGACCTATTACCGTTGCCGGGTCGTCTGTAGCCGTGCTGCTCACTGATTCCAGGGGCGCTTCCGCCAGTGGGAAGACGGTGAACCTGACGTGGACGGGTCTGGGGATGCTTCCTATCGACAAGAATACGGATACCCTCGACGGCAGCGGTCAATCCACCTTCACCCTGGGTCCTTGCGCAGCGGGTAACTGCACGCCAGAAGGTGGGATTTTGCTAACCTGGTCAATTGACGGAGAGCCCAACAAGGCGACACTACAGGTCAAGTTCGAGAACTAACTACGGTTGAGTCGTGACTAACGGGCCGGCACTAGGCGTAGGTAATGCTCGGATTTCATCCGATAAGTGGAGCACCAATCAGTGGCCAGCCGGCGCAGGCTGGTGGTGGTCCAGCGTCTGGCGGCGGCAGAAGTAGTGTTGTTGATCACGCGGTCGATCTCCTCCCGACAACTAGACGAAGCTCGGTTGCTGATCACGCACTAGATATTGTTCCGTCGTCCAGTAAGGGCGGCGTAGCAGATCACGCGCTGGATCTGATTCCGGCAACGTCTCGAAGCGGGCGAGCGGACCACCTTCTGGTATTTGCCGGCACGTCCTCTTCGGGTGCGCTGTTTGATCACTTCACGCTAGCCAACATCAGTGTCACCAGTAGGCACGGTCCACTCTTCAATCACATCGTAGACGCGGCACCAACTGAGTCAGTCGGTCCTGTTTTCGATCACGAAGTCGAGATCCTGCTTATCCCGACGGAGTCTACTGGTCCAGTCCACGACGCGTTTGTGGGTCAGGTCAGCAGCAAGTTCGGACCCGTCAGTGACGCCGATGTATCGGTGATTCCACCGGATGCCGGAGCCATAACGCCGCCTGTAACCACCGATCCGGTCAGAAATACCCTCGATCCGGTTCTAATCGAGGCACTAAGTCCTGGGCCTAAGTCATTTGAGCTTGACTTGAGGCGGTAACTTACAAGTTCTGATGGATAATGGCTAGAGCTTAGAGAGACGTAAATGCCTGTTCCTCCACTACTTGTTATGCGGCATAGGGATGTAGACGCCCAGGTTTACCGTCTCACTACGGGCACCACGCTAGTCACAGTTGGAGATCCGTTCGGCGTCGGAGCGTTGGAGTCACCTAGCAACAACGTCACGCGCGCCGTCAATCGCGTTATCCAATTCGGGAACAACCTTTTCGCGTGGCAAGACGATAGGGTCTTCCGTATCGCATCCCCATATACGGGAGCCTGGGTAACAGAGCACACACAACTCAATCCCAATATCACCTACATCAAATCAGATCTGCATGTCGTCAATGTGGGTGGGTTACCTACACTGATGGGTCTCTACAGATCATCGCTGAGCGGTGGAGCCGACATCTCTGTAGTTGAATCAACCGACGGCCTGACCTGGTCGGAAAGTTCGCTTACGACGAGCAGCGGGGCGAATACCTCTTGCGGTCGATCCATTCAGTTCCGGAACGAGATCTTCTGGCAAGTTAACAGGGCGGTAGTCTTCCGCTACGACCCGAATGCGCTGTCAACGGCCACGACCACCGGTACTACCGCTGGGTGGCATGCAAACAACGTCGACTTCTGTGTATACAAGAATCGACTTTTTGCAATTGCTGACGCCACCGGTACCACCGGTAGCTCGACCAGGATCTACGAGATCGTAGGAAATGCTTGGCAAGACCGAGGCGCTCTCCCAGGAACTAACCATGGATTTGGTGCAGGTACACTAAACAATCGCGGCGACGCCCTCTGGCAAGACGGCACCAACATGTATGCCATCTTGTTTGATTTCGGACACTCGAACGGACATGCGATCTATCAGATCAGCGGATCAACGACCCCCGGATCTGCGCTCACGAGAACAGATATCTCTGGGGCCACGGTTCCCACCAGTCTTGCGTCCGGCGGTGCCTTCGCGTTCGCCAATTCCCAGTGGGGTGCATTTACTGATAACGACACGAATCCTGCGAGCCCGACTACCTACCTGTTCCAGATGACTACGGATAATCCCACGAACGCGTGGTTCATGTGGGAATGGAATGGGCCAAGCTCGCTGCTTACCGGTCCAACAGTTGGTCCGACCAATGTGCGCCTGGCAATGCCTCAGAACGGATGTATCGGTGGAGGTAACCAGATCTTCACTGAAGGTGAGCTTGACGTTCGCGTCGAGAATACAGTTTCCATTCTGGGTGGCGAGCAGATTTCATTCCGAGCCTATGGCGACGTGGGGCCGACCGACAAGATTATCGACTTCTTCTATGGTGTCGAAGAAGGGATCCCTACTGCGCAGTGCACACTGACAGGTGCTGTTACAGGTGGTGTCGCCACTCGGAATAACAACCAGGTCGAAGATGTGCAGGCTGATGACGGTGCAACCCTCTATACAGCCATCTGGGATACGCCAACTGACGGCATCAATCCCGGCGATCGACTCCACATCATGGCGAGGATCTCCTAATGGCTATTCCTCCGATTCTATGCGTCAACTACCGATTCTCTGGAGCTGTCCAGGTTTATCGGCTACTTGATGGAACCAGTCTTGACCCCATTGGCAATCCGATCGCCGTGGGCTTGGAGGTTGTTCCGGCGAGCCCACAAGAGCAGTCACCACTGCATAACAAGGTTATCCAGTTCAAGGGCGAGCTTTACGTCAAGCATGCTGGCGAGATTTATCGATTCAATTCGGGAACGGATAATTGGGACCTAGTTCAGACCCTGACCAGCCACGATATTCAACATGCTCAAGCGCAGGCGCTGCACGTCTCGACGATCAACGGCGTAGAAAAGCTGTTCGTCTTCTATCAGCTGTCTTCTTCAGCCTCAGCTCGCTTCTACGAAACTACAGATGGTTCCTCCTGGACACAAACGGATGGCGGAACCTGGAACGGTTTCAATATTTATCACCGGCCTGTGTTCTACGACGGGCGCATGTTCGTTCCCGTCTGGACCGGTGGCAGTGGCATGGGCGCGATCGTGAATCTCAACGATAAAACGATGGCGTTTCCCGGTGGAACGATGCCGAACGGTTCAAGGCAGCGTAATAGACCGCTCTGCGTGTTCGAAGATCGTCTTTTGTTGCTGACCTCTAATACCTCAACCGGTCGATACGAACTCTGGGAATGGACACTTGGAATCTCCTTTCAGCTCTTGCAGGTTCTGACCACAGGGTCACCCGCCACCATCTCTGAACTTGACGATACAGCGCCAGAGCTGTTCACCGACGGTACCGGACTCTTTGCGCTTTACCCTGCCTTGAATGGCGGAGCCCAGCGCGAGTGGTTCATGGTCGAGCTGACCTCTACCGGCGGTGAGGGAACAACCTTCACAGAGACCGATCGCTCGGGCGCGGTCCTACCTGCCTCTTGGAAGGCAAACGGTCTTATGACCGGCTCACTAAACCAGGTAGAGACGTTCTTAGACGACGAGACTGATCCGCTCAATCCTACTGTCTACATCTTCAGGTTGAGCACGGCAGGCTCCGGCGGCACTCGGAACGTCTGGCAGTTCAATGGAAACGCGGCACTCCTATCTCGCGGTGACTTTTGTCCTGCCGGAGCTAACTTTTCCCTCGGGATGCCCAAAATGGGAGGAGGCGAGCGAATCTGGTCCTCGGGCGACCTAGACATCCAAATTGAAAGTCTTCAGACAACGCCCACCGGTACGCGGATCAACTACACGGTCTACGGAGACGCCGGAACCGACGACAAGATCGTGAAGTTCTTCTATGCGGCGGGCAATGATTTCCCAGACACACAATGCACACTTGTCGCGGCTTCCGCTACCGGCAACGCTTCGAACGTCGTCGGCAACCAGATCGAAGATGTTGATGCCGATGACGGAGTAACAACCTACACGGTTGTCTGGGATGTAGTTACGGACGGATTTGCCGCAGGTGAGCGCGCCCAATTGAAGGGCCAGATCAGCCCGTAAGGAAGAATTCATGCCTACTGCATTCGTAACACTCAAGAGACTCGGCTCCGGTTCACCGGCTGTTATCCGTTATCTCGGAACCGGCACGACCCAGGTTGGTCCAACACTCTCAGCTGCGTTTGAATCTGCTAGCTTCAACCAAAGTCGCCATCTCTATAACTGCCGAGTTGTGCAATTCAAAGGTGCCGACGATCTGTTCGTAGTCTGCCGTGATCGCATTGAACGCTACAACGGTACGACCTGGACCAACGTGAAGACGCTCGTCTCACCACCAGGTCTAGGAACCGGCGACGAGGGTCAGATCTACGGTTTCGTCAACATGTTGGTCAACGGCGTCCCGACCTTGGTGTGCACCTATCGAGAAGGCAATGGTGGCAACATCCGTGCGACTAAATCGACTGATGGCACGGCGTGGACTGATGTTGTCTCGGGCAGTCTCTTCGCTCCTGGCAACGGGGGACACCCCTGGGGAATCCATCAGGTAGGTAACACGCTTTACTGGTTCGGAACGGAGCTGACCAGTACTAACAACGTCATAGCGTTCTACACGCCCTCGACCGATAGTTTCGGCGCTTTTGCGCTCAATGGTGCCATCACCGGTAACCCAGCTGTTTGGTCCGGTACTGCCTTCAAGGGACGCCACTATCTCTTAGGCCTCGACGACAGTAACTCTGACCGACCAGCACTCATGCAGGTGGTCGGCGGCTCCCTCAGTCTGGTTGAAAATCTGGGCGCTGGTATGGCCCCCGTAGTCGGCAACGAGACGAAGTATGTCCTCTGGACCGATACGGTTGATCTTTACGGTCTCTACTATCACAACCAGGGATCTGGCGCAGAGTGGATCTGTCGCCGGTGGACGGACAACGGAGCTGGTGGGCTCAACGCAAGCACGGACATTTCCGCGACGGTGCTTCCTACTGCGTTCAGATCTGCTGGGACGCCCCCGGCTACGGGTCGGTGGGGCATGATCCTGGATCCCGAGGATAATCCGGGTGGTGTCCCGACACAGACTCTCTACTACGCCTCGACCGGAACGGTAGGCACCTCCTGGAGTGAGTTCCGCTGGAACGGAAATGCCTCGCTTATCGGTGTAGGTGGGGCGGCCAACAGTACTGGTGGAGATACGGGACACGTCCTCCCGTTTTTCAATGTTCCGAGTGGAGACAGAACCTACACGTCTGGTGGCCTTCACGCGTCGATCGAGCTGCTTACGCCAGTACTTGGAGCTGAGCAGGTTTCATTCCGGCTCTTCTCGTCTTCCGGCACACCAACGGTCAACTTCCGGCTGTTCTATACAAAGGACGGAGACACCGCGACAACGCTTGCAACTATCCAGAACGCGTCGGCAGGTACTATCGTCTCAAACCAAATCACCGGCTTGACTGCCGACACGACTGGGTCGACGACCTACACCGTCGAGTGGGATACCGAGACAGACGGGCTGTCTCCCGGTCAGCAGGTGGTGCTCGTTGGCGAAATAAGCTTGTAGGAGAGTTGGGCACAGATGGCGTTTTCTAATGCAGCCCAACACTCGATTGATGTTCAGCCGTCCGCTTCGCATGGTCAGGCGGCTCAACACCCTGTAGACACGATCCCATCTTCGTCCCAGAGTGGAGCTGCTCAGCATCCAGTAGATGTAATTCCAAGTTCGTCATTTACTCAGCCGGCGCAGCATTCCGTCTCTGTGCTGCAACCCGCGGTTGGGCCCCTATTTCAGAGTCACATCGATATTCCAGCACCCCTCGGGCCTTCAACAGGCCCGATGGCGCAGGACTTCCTCGATATTCCAGGTGGGAATAACCCGCAGACTAGCCCACTGGCTCAGGACGAAATCACGTTTCCCATCGCTAGCGGTGTTGTATTCACTCAGACTAGCGATCCGTCCGTGCGATCGGTTGTTACCAGCTCGGTAGTGTTCATTGAGAGCTTCGATCTAAGCCAACCACCATCCTCTGCTAGTAACCCCATGCAGCAGGTGATCGTCGATGTTCGACCCATCAATTTCCATGGTCCTACGTTCGACCACATCGTGGATCAGATTCCTTCATTCGTACACGGACCAGTGTTCGA
>JANQFF010000276.1 GCA_028277965.1 Pseudomonadales bacterium | reverse complement strand
GCTGAACTCAACCCCATACCCGGTCCCGTCGAGGCGGTCCGTGCGTAAGACCTGCCCCTGGTAGTAGGCAACAATGTGCCCCTGGGAAGCAACGAAATCACAGCCGACAAGATCGCCCCCGATGAATTCCTGAACCATGAGATCGCTGTGGTTGTTCGGCCAGTCCGGAAGCTTGCGGTTCAGGTCAGCCTGACTTCTCACGACGAGTGCCTTGTTGCCTTCGAGAAGCGCGTGGTTGGAAGGGCTTTTCAGGACAACTGGAAACCCGATCGCCGAGATGAGACTGGTGAGTTCCTCGTAGTTATGAACAACGCCACCAGCCGGGACTGTCAGACCTGCGTCGCGGGCGGCTTTGTTGGTCAGCGATTTGTCCGTGCAGGTCTGAAGGGTCAGCTCACCAACGGCGGCTATGGGGATGTCCGGGAGGCAGTCCGCCATGGTATGAACTCTGGCAATGGTTCCCTCGCTCAAAGGTAGCAGGCAACTGATGTCAGGGTGTTGTTCAAGGAAGTGGTTCAGGCGCAGGGCCATTCCATTGGGATCCTCACAGACAAGGTTGCTGCCGCCATTGGCATAACGTGAGGATTCGGCTATCGACCGATGTGGGCCGCGAGCGATGTAGACTCGCAGGCCCGCATGACTCAACGCTCTCACAACAGCAAGCGTTTGAGGATAATCATCGATGACGAGAACTGCTTCCATGATATTTATCAATTAACCTGACAACGATACCATATGGAATGTCATGCAGGCAGGGTTGGAGCGATGCGTCTCGAAATTGAAAGACTGCCCTCGGGAAACCTGGATGAGTTCATTCAGCGTTTCTATGAGGCTGAACAGCCGGTCATCCTGACCGGGCTCGAGTCACAGGGCACAAAATCAATGCAGTCAAGAATCTGGGCCCTCGCACATGGAGAAGGTGGCGAGGCTCACAACGGCTACTACTCGTCGCCGATTGGTTTAGGCGCAGGCAGCGTTCCTGTTCCGGAAATTGTCGAGCGTGTTTTTTCTCGTGATGACATTGCGCACAAACCGGAACCCCTGCGTCTGTGGATGCAGCCCAGGAATAACTGTACCGGTCTGCACTACGATGGAAACAGTTTGTGTGGGCTCAACTGGCATGTGATTGGACGCAAACACTGGCTGCTGATCGCGCCGAACAGGTTGCTTCCCATGATGCCTTTGACTTATCTGACAATGACTCCGGACGACTTTGAGCCAGGACCCGATAAATACGATGTGATGGAATTTGTCGTCGAGGAAGGGGAGATGCTCTTTATTCCCCGCTACTGGGCGCACCGGGTGACCACGTTGAGTGAAGTGAATGCCAATCTGAACTGGGTCTGGACGCGCAGGGTGCCGAACCGGACCACACCGGTTGGCCGCAGAGAGTCGGCAACCCTCAAGGTCAGGAGCCGTATCGGCCGCCTGAACCGATATATCACGCCGCGGGCGTCATTGGCCGACTATGGAGATGGCGGCCCGGAAATGTTCGATAGCTACACCAGGGACGTGACGAAACGCGAACTGGTCCGCTTCGTGATGGGTGAGCTGGTGAACTGTGTGATGTATCCCTTCCGGTCTGCCGCCGTTCACAACAGGCAGAGCCGGATGCACACCAACAATTTCCACGACTCCCTGAATCCGTTCGAAGCTAGTTAAGGTATGGGTCGACCAGCAGGTTGATGATTTCCCGTTGATTGGCAATGAACTGCTCACTATCAATCGGTTCGATGAAGAAACGCAGCATGGCATAGTCCACCAGGTTGAACAGCGTATGGGCCATCAGGTGGAGGTCGAGGTCGGGCTTCAGGTGACCCATCCCCTGGGCCAGATTCAACAACGCATAGAACTGTTCATGAGCGATGGTCATCGCCGCACCGACATCTTCAGTTTTCAGGTCTTTGTTCATGGCTGACAGCGCGATGTAGGCCCAGAGTTCCTTATGGGGTCCGTCGATCTGCTCGATGCTTTGCCTGATGAGGTCAGTCAGCGATCCAACCAGGTCACCTTCGTATCGTTTGATGACGGCATCAACCCCATGTTTCCAGAACTGCGCCTCGGACTCGAGAATCGCACCGGCAATATCCGCCTTGGTTGGGAAGTAGTTGTAGAGGGTCTGGTAGCTGACGCCTGCGCGGCGAGCGATCTCGCGGGTTGTGGCTGCATCGATGCCTTCTTCACCGATGAGTTCCGCAGCGGCCCTGAGTATATTGGCCCTTGCTTTCTGTTTGTTCTGTTCCCGCAGAGACATGACTTTGTTTGACATGGTCAATAATTTGAGCGAGTATAAGTTTTACGGAAATACAGGCATGTCGTCAAGATGAAATACCGACTGATTGTTCTGCTGAGCCTTGTTTTTGCGGCAACGGGGTTGCGCGCTGAGATTGATGTTGTGGACCTCGTGACCAGGTCGATAGACCAGACACGAGGCCTGTCTTCGTACGCCGAGATGACCATGGTGGTGAAACGCCCCACCTGGGAGCGGACGTCCAGCCTGATCGGGTGGACACGTGGCCGGGAAGATGCGCTCATCCGATTTACAGCCCCTGCAAGGGATGCGGGTAATGCACTCCTGAAGCAGGGTGAGAAGATGTGGACCTTCAACCCGAAGATCAACCGCAACATCCGGTTGCCGAACTCGATGATGAGCCAGAGTTGGGCGGGCTCCGATTTTTCTTACAACGACCTTTCCAGAAGCGACAAGTGGTTGCGTCACTATGAGCTGACGCTCACAAACACGGAAGCTGAGGATGGTCACGAGATTTATACGATTGAAGCCATTCCGTATGAAGATGCGCCGGTTGTGTGGGGCAAAGAGGAAATGGTCATCCGCGATGACTACGTTCTGATTGCGCTCACTTACTACGATCAGGAAATGGTCCCGGTCAAACAGATGAAAAGCCTCGAGATTGGTGAGCTTGGGGGACGCATGATGGCAACCCGCATGCGTATGCTCGAACTGGAAGAGCCGGATCAGTACACCGAGCTTGTCTATCAGGAAATCGACTTCGATGTTGAGCTCGAAGACCGCATGTTCACGGTGTTTGCGTTGAAGTCGGCGCGCTAGAGATGAGTGAATAAAGATGAGTGAAGCCGCTCTGTCACCGGCGGTCGAATCCCGGCCCATACAGGCAACCGGGCTCGTCACCCGTATCGCATGGCGAAACCTCTGGCGCAACAAACGCCGTACCTGGCTGACCGCAGGGGGCATCGCATTTGCGACCCTGCTCGTGACTTTTGCGATGACGATGCAGCGTGGGGCGTACGGGATGATGATCGAGAGCGCCACCGGCCTCATCGAAGGACACATCCAGGTCAGCCACTTCCGTTACCCGGACGATACCAAGCTCGAGCAGACACTCACCAAAGCCGCTGAACTCATGCATGCCGTTGATGATCTGCAGGGATTAGAGGCTGCACCGCGTGCAGGCGCCTTTGCCCTCGTCAGTGCAGAGGAGCGCTCATTTGGTGGTTTCGTATGGGGTGTCGATTTTGACCGGGAAGTTGAGATGTTCACCTTCTTCAATGGCATCCAGGAAGGCCGGCTTCCACAAAGTGACGATGAAATTGTCATTGGGCGCACAATGGCCCGCAATGTCGGGGTAGCGGTTGGTGACGAGCTTGTGATGCTGGGTAGTGGCAAGCAAGGCGGGATAGCCGCGATGGCGCAGACTGTGGTCGGTATATACGAATCGGGTCAGGCTGAGCTCGACAGGACCCTCCTGTTCACCCGGTTGACCGCAGTACAGAATGTTTTCGAGCTTGGCGACGAACTGCATGTCGTTTCGATCCGAATTCCCGATCACCGGGAGGTCTACGAGGAACGGGAACGTATCCAGGGAGCGCTCGGGCAGACCTACCTTGTCCGCACCTGGGACGAATACATGCCGGAAGTTGTACAGGCCATAGAAATTGACCGTATAGGCGGGTACCTGATGTACGGGGCAATCCTGATACTGGTGAGCTTCAGTGTCATCAATACTTTCCTCATGATTGTTTTCGAACGGACACGAGAATTCGGTATGTTGCTGGCAGTAGGCATGCGAGCGCCTCTCATCATGCGCCAGGTGCTGACCGAGGCGTTATTCATGTGGGTTGTGGGTGTGGCTGTCGGATGGGGTCTTGCCTCGGTGTTTGTGGGTTATCTGATGGTAGAAGGGGTACCCGTGGCAGGGTTTGAGGAAATTGCGGGGACGTTCTATATATCTGACAGGATATATCCCGCGGTGGATGCTGCGAGTATCCTGACAGCGCCGGTGGTACTTCTGATCGGAACGCAACTGGCCGGGCTGATCGCGACGCTCAGGATCAGGAGTATCGCCCCCGTAGAGGCCCTCCGAGGTGAATAGAGGTGAATAGGGTGAAAAGATATGACGAGTAGAGCTCTCACCTCTCACGATACGCGTCCCGACACGAAAGCGACTGTCGACAGTTTTGCTATTACGTTGATGGGGCTTGCCTGGCGTAACCTCTGGCGCAACCGGCGACGCACCTGGCTGACGATCGGAGGGGTTGCGTTTGCCGTCTGGTTCCTGATCTTCGCACGGGCTATGCAGGAGGGTTCGTTCGACGTCATGATCGACAATGGCGCCAAGATGATGACCGGTCACCTGCAGATCCAGCATCCGGCTTACCAGGACGATCCGCGCGTCGACAATTCGTTTGCCGCCGCGGCAGACCTCGACGCGATGAAAAGCAAGCCGGAGGTGCGTCATGCAAGTCTGCGGGGACAGGGATTTGCGCTGGTGTCTTCGGAAGAGAGGAGTTTCGGGGCTCAGATCATTGGTGTCGATTTTGAGACGGAAGGTGAGTGGTCCGGTCTCAAACCCATGATCGTTGAGGGGAATTACCCGACAGGCTCGGGACAGGCACTCATTGGTCTCACGCTTGCCCGTAATCTGCATCTGCAACTGGGTGACGAGATGGTTATTCTCGGAACCGCCAAAGAGGGTGGGATAGCCGCACTCGCAACCAACGTCGTCGGCATATTCGATTCCACCCAGCCGGAGTTCAATCGAGGCCTCGTGCAGGTCAACTACGAAGACTTCCGGGAAGCCTGGGTGATGGAACCCGGTGAAGCCCATGCGGTTGTCGTCATGCTCGATACCGCCAGCGTGGGTGAAGAGATAGCAGCACAGTACACGTCTCAAAACGCCGTGCTGCCCTGGCAGGATCTCATGCCCGAAGCCCAGCAGATGAAAGAGATGAAAGCGGTAAGTTCAGAAGTCATGTTTATGGTCATGACCATCATCATCGGGTTTTCGGTCGTGAATACGTTCATGATGGTGGTTTATGAGCGCACGGCGGAGTTTGGCGTTCTCACAGCGATAGGGATGCGTGCAGGGTTGATCAGGCTCCAGTTGCAACTCGAAGGGCTGTACCTTGCAGGTCTGGGTGTTGTGCTGGGTTTTGTGCTCGCGTGGTCCGCACTGACGATCATTGGCGACACGGGCGTTCCGATACCGGTTCCGGAAGATGCTTTGGATTTCTATGCGCGATTCAACATGGGTGACCGGCTCTATCCGGCTTTTCAGTGGGATGCGCTGTATCTCTCGTCAGCCATCATGATCCTGGGTGTGCAGCTGGCAGCCTATATCCCGGGACGAAGGCTCTCCCGCATGAAGCCGGTCGAAGCGCTCCGGCAGGAAACCTGAGCAGGAGATCCAGGTGTCGTTCAAACTTGTCTGGCAACTCAGTATTCGCAACATCCTGCGTCACAGGCGCCGTAACCTGATGCTGTTTGCGGCCATTGCGGTTGCCGTCACGGGTGTCTCGAGCATGAACACACTCATCCGTGGCATGCAGTACGGCATGATGGACACAGCTGTCGAGAACATGACCGGGCACATCAAGATCCACGCGCCGGGGTACCGGGACGATCCCAACATCCAGAAAGGTTTTGCCCTGGATGAGGACTTCGAACCCCCGGTTCCCGCAGAGGACATGTTGGGCTGGGCAGCTCGGATAAGGATCCCGGCGGTCATCATGAGTGAGCGAGAGACGCGGGGTGTTCAGATAGTCGGTGTCGACCCATCTGCAGAAGCCATATCGTTCATTGGAGATGTCCCGATCGAGGGGGACGGGCTGGAAAGCACTGACGACGGGCGCATTCTCATTGGGCGTGAGCTTGCGATTCAGCTCGAAACCGAAGTTGGACGCCGGATCGTTGTGATCACTCAAGGTATCGACGGCAGGAACCGCGAGAAAGGTTACCGGATTGTCGGGACCTATGACGCTGAAGGTACGGCTCTGGAGAAGATGTACGTCTTCACAGGACTATCGAGCCTGCAGGGTCTGCTCGACAGCGAAGACGTCACGGAGGTTTCCATTCGTCTGGTCGACGAACCCAAGCGGCTCACATTCAAGCAACTGCTTGTTGGGTTTTTCTCGGAGCTTGCCGTGATGGACTGGCTTGAGCTCGAACCGATGGCGGCTGCGATGTTCATCTTTGCGGACAGCGTCATCTATATATGGTTTGCACTCATGATGAGTGCCCTGACGTTTGGGCTCATCAACACGTTGATCACGAGTGTGATGGAAAGGGTGAAAGAACTCGGCATGGTCCGGGCGTTAGGTATGCCCAAACGCATGGTGCTGATCCAGGTCGTTGTGGAATCCACCATCATCATGGCTGTTGGTGTTGTCATCGGGCTGATCGGCGGATACCTGGTCTTTCTGACGATTGAAGACGGGATCAACCTCGGTGCGTTTGCCGAGGGTATGGAAATGGCGGGGATCGCGTCAGTGCTGGTACCAGTGTTGCGGTGGGACGATTTCATTCTGGTTGCGTGGTTGAGTTTGTTGTTGGGCATCCTTGCGAGCCTGTATCCCGCCTGGCGGGCTGTGAAGGTTCAGCCGTTGGAAGCCATGCGCCGCTGAGGGGCGCTGACGAAGTTGTTGGAGTATCTATGAGTAACACAGTTGTTAAGTGCGAAAAAGTCGAAAAGACATACCAGAAGGACTCGGTTCCGGTGTATGCCCTCAGGGGAGTGGACTTCGAAGTCAATGCCGGTGATTTTGTGAGCCTGTCCGGTCCTTCGGGTTCAGGGAAGTCGACGTTGCTGAACGTCATTGGCGGGCTCGATCGGCCTGACTCCGGAGAGGTGACTGTCGATGGGGTTGCCCTATCGGGTCTTTCAGAAAGTGAGCTTACGGAACTCCGGCTCAGGAAAATGGGTTTTGTCTTTCAGGCGTATAACCTGATCCCGGTCCTTTCAGCCCAGGAGAACGTGGAATTTATCCTCCAGCTTCAGGGTGTGCCACAGGCGGAACGTCGTGAGAGGGCTGAAGCTGCTCTAGAGTCCCTGGGCCTGGCGGATATGTCGCATCGTCAGCCCGGCGAACTTTCGGGGGGGCAGCAGCAGCGGGTGGCTATTGCCCGATCGATTGTGAGCAATCCGGTCCTGTTGCTTGCGGACGAGCCAACCGCAAATCTCGATTCAGGCACCACGGAAGATCTGCTCGGGCTTCTCAGACGCCTCAACGAACAGGAGAACATGACAATTGTCACCGCCACGCATGATCCGATCGTGATGAGCTATACGAAGCGGCAGGTGCACCTGAGAGACGGGGCGATCGAACGGGACGCGCTTGCGGCCTGAGGTGCGTTGGCTTGTCATAGTCTGCGTTACGCTTAACGTTCTGGCGCACGCTGAAGAATCGCAATTCTGGGTATCGGTCGGCAGTTTTTCGGTGGAGGCGAATGCGCGCGAGCGGCTGGAGCACGCGACCGAGGTGACAGGTGGCTATTTCGAGCTGAGGTCAGGGGATACGGGTGTTTTAAGGGTTGTTAGCGGTCCGTACCTCTCACGGGAAGAAGCTGCATCCGTCCGGGACAGATACCGCGACAGGGGATTTGAAGACAGCTGGATTATCTCGGGAAACGTAGGGGCGGATTGTAGGAGCGGCTTTAGCCGCGATTGCATCGAAACGGAACAACCACCAATAGCAGAGGACTCAGTCCCCGAACTTGTGGAAGAAGCCCCTCCCGGCTATCAGCTCAACCGTATCCGCACCCCGAATGCGGGACAGGAGGAGCGCAGCACATCCTGGGACTGGCTGGAGGGGACTGACTTCGATGTACGGATCAAAGGATTTGCGACCGTCAGCATGTTGCCCGATCACGATTTGCAACGGTCCCTGCAGGGTACCCCGGTAACCGACAGTTCAGTGGATGTACGCATGATGCTGATGCAGCCTATCGGCCCCGTGCAGCTCATTGCGCATCACTCAACGGTCCTGGTCAATGGTGACCGGCTCGAGCTGAATCTCGGGCCTGACGCAGCACTTGACCAGACAGTCAGCGATGACACCTTCCGTCGTTGGCGCTGGACATGGGATATCGAAGACGGCAGCCGTCATGCGAGCTTTCACCGGCTCGACCGGCTTGCGCTCGAGTGGCAGGTTGGCAGCTGGGGATTTACCGTGGGACGCCAGGCTGTCAGCTGGGGTGGTGGGATCGTCTTTCAGCCGATGGATCTCTTCAGCCCTTTTTCTCCCACGGTCGTAGACCGTGACTACAAGGCGGGGGACGATCTGATCCTGATCGACCGTCTCCTTGGGAATGGCCACGATCTGCAACTTCTTCATGTCGCCCGGCGTGACGAGTTCTCGGACGTAGACCAGGACGTCGCCTCCAGCGCGCTCAAATGGCACGGTTATCTTGGCCCGGTGGAGTTCGAGGTTCTTGCAGGCGAGCACTACGGCTCAAACGTTTTTGGCGGCGCGGTCAGGTTTCCGGTTGGGCAGGCGCTGGTACGAGCTGATGTGATCGCGAGCGAAACGGAGCAGGGTGGATACGTGTATTCAGGCGTGCTCAATGCAGACATCAGCTTTATGTTGTGGGATCGCAATGCGTACACGTTTGTTGAGTACTTTCACAACGGCTGGGGAGTCACGGACCTGCCTGACAATCCGCTCTTCCTGCCGACCGAATTGACTGACCGCCTGTCCCGGGGTGAGGTGTTCAACCTGATGAAAAACTACGTTGCGCTCGGATTTACGTATGAGTGGCACCCGCTCATCAATCAGTCCACAACTGTGATATCGAACCTGCACGACCAGAGCAATCTCCTGCAGATTGGACTGTCCTACACACCAAGTGACAACCAGAGTGTGCAGGTCGGATGGCTCGAACCACTCGGAAGTGCAGGCGACGAATATGGTGGTGTGCCGCTGCTTGGGAAAGCCGTTACGACGGGTGGGGCGAGCCGGGCATACTTCCGCTGGGTCTACTATCTTTAGAAGCAGGTAATCTGCGGTCCCGGTTCCTTACCATCGTCTCGTGGAGGCGTTCGACGATCCTGCTGCCGGTTTTCTTGAACAGAAATGGCATGAAAGCGTGGATGCAACAGACCACACAACCCAATGCCATCGTCACCGCAAACGTCAGGGCCGATTGCAGGTGCTGGCCATAATTCTCGCCGACGGATGCGGGATGCTCGGTAAACAGGCTTGAGAGAGACATACAGCGCCCTCGTTAGTCAGAGAGGTGTATTTTTCTATAGTCTTCGGGTTAAATTGTCTCGATATTTGGCACTATTTCCATATAAATTGGGAAATTATCCCAATTCTCAAGGCACTACAGTGAATCCACCCTCAACCACGTCGAGCAGATGCCGGGCTCGCTCGCCGAACTGGCTGATCGCTTCGGTCCCGCTTGTGACAGCATGATTTTCGAGGGTTGCGAGCCAGCTGGGGATATAACCCACATACATGCCTGTACGTATGGCGTTTTCCTGGTTGTGCCCGCCGCCGTGTAAAACGTCACCGCTGTACAGAAGCGCCGAGCCCTTTTTCATGGTCGCGAGGCAGGTTTCGTCTTCTCGGGCTTGACGGTCATCGATCCAGTGATTACTTCCAGGTACCACAACGGTTGCCCCGTTGGTCGGGGTGAAGTCACAAAGAGCAATGTTGGCACTGAAGAGCAGATTGTGGCGCATGGTGCGGGGCAGGTAGGCCCACGAATCGGCATCTCTGTGCAGTTCCTGGTTGCTCTGGCCTTCTCCAAGGACCATGAGTTCCACCGTGCTGACCCGCAGGGCCCGGCATTCGGTCCCGCGCTTCAGATATGCACTCGCAAGGTCCAACAGCAACGGCACGGTCAACACGTCTTCGCAGAGGGCGGACATGGCTGGGACGCCGTGAAAACGTTTGGTTTTGACGCCAAAGAAATCGCCTTTGGATGTCCCGTGATTGACGTTCTGCCAGGGCGCGGCGTCAATATGGGGGGTGAAATCAGACATGAGCTGATCGCACAACTCAGCCGTGAGGAGATTGTCGAGAATACAGGCGCCGTCTTTCTCAATTGCCTCGAGGATCTCTTCCTGCTGGTCAGCGTTAAAGTGGGTGAGAGCCATTCGTGTACCTTTAGGTCAAGAACCTCATAGAATAGACACACATCTGGCCGGGGGGAATATGTCAGATCCGAATCAGCAGACCTTCGAAGACTACTGTGAAGACGGCCGCAGACGGGCGTTGGCGCTCGGTAATCGCGGTCCCGCACGATTTAATGCGGACGGCAAACTCGAAGAAGACATTCTCGAGGCATACCGGCGCACTGGATTCTACGTGTTCACGGGCGTTGTCGATGCCAGCGAAATCCACGAGCTTGAAACTGAATTCGATGCACTCCTTGAAAACGCACCCGTGGAGAAAGGTGGACGTACCGACAGACACGGCAAGCCCGTAAAGTATCCAGGTTATTACTCGCTTGCCCTGGATGAGGTGTTCAAGCGTCAGTCCGACGTATCGGACGATGAACCGGCGGTTGTCGGGCTCATCTCTCACCCGCTGATGATGATGGACTCAGCTCTCAGGGTGTATGCCCATCCCGTCATTCTCAAGATTGTTGCCAGCGTTAACGGCCCTGATTTCGTGCCGTTTCATGAGAGCATTTTCCATAAAGGTGCCGGTGAAGGTCCGCCCACTCCCTGGCACCAGGACGGACGTACTCATTGGTCCGAGAATGGTGATGCGCTTGAACAGCCGGATGGGTCGGGAAAGACGCACGGGTTCAATCTGTCCGTTTCCTGGAGTCGTTGCACACCCGAAAACTGCCTCTGGGTTGTTCCTGGTAGCCATCGCCACTGGTTGCTCGCAAACGACGGAGAATTTCCCTCTATAAAAAAACGGCTGCCGGACGCAGTACCTGCAATGCTCGAACCGGGCGATTGTGTGATGGTCAATCGCAGCTCCCTGCACGGGTCCTTTCCCAACAAATCAAGAGAGCGGCGAGTCACTATGGTGCTTGGATATCACAACCGGGCTTCAGCCATCGGTACGACAACAACCAACATCCATGCTTTCAGACTTCCCGGCAAGGTCAAAGAAGTCACGTACGATGAAGAGTATGTCCTCAAGCGGACGCGGATGATCCCGCTCGCCATCGATGCGAGACGACAGAAATACCCCAACGAGCAGCCTTATGAATACAGGGGTAGCTATATCGGCAACGCTGTCTGGGACGAGGAAACCCGCGCGGAAATCAGCCGGGAAGGAGACGAGTACTGGCAGCGGGACATTACTCTTTAGAGCGAGCTGCCTCTCCGGGAGATTGTTCCTGACGCCAGCTCGAGGGGAGCAAAGGATGGACAAACTGTCTCAAAAACCCGTCTGGTACCTCTCCTTCCAGGCCAAACTCTGAAGGCTGTCGATTCGCGGGCATGTAGAAGGTGCCGAAAACGAGATCCCAGAGCGGCAGATAGCTCGCGAAATTCTTTTCCTGTCCCTCCTCGCGGGTAGTGTGATGCCAGCGATGGAAAGTGGGGCTGGCGAGCACGTATCTGAACGGTCCAAAGCTCACACGGACGTTGGTGTGGATAAAAACGGCGTGGATCGCGAAGAATGGTGCCCAGACGACAAGGGCTAACGGTGGGAACCCCATCAGTAACACGGGACAGGCGGAAATGATCTGCGCGCCAATTTCGTTGACAGGGTGCATGCGTGTAGCGGCAAGCCAGTCCAGCTCTTCTGGAGAATGATGGACCGCGTGGAATGGCCAGGCAGCGCGGCTGTGAAAAAAGCGGTGTGACCAGTAGAGAAAAAAGTCAGCGATGACAAACGCGATGATTGCCTGCCAGAAGAACGGCAGTTCCGCAGCAGGTCCGAAGCCACTGAAAAACGATTCTGTTGAAATCCCCAGGACCAGGGGAACGGGCAGCAAAACCGCAAACACCGCAAGGGGAGATAGTGAACGGGAGACGAACGACTGGACCCCGTACCAGACCACATCGCTCAGGAACCCATGACGAAAAACCCGGTAACCGGCCACAGAGGGCCACATTTTCTCAAGGAAAATGAAAACAGCGGGGAACACCAGCACCGCAAATAGAAATGTGATCAGGATGTCCTGCAGAGGCAAATTCAGCCCGGTCGTCGTGATTCGTCTGTAGAGTGTATCTAATTCCTGTTTGCGCCGAGAATATAATAGGGTGACGGGTAAATCAGGGGAGGACAAACATGGGTTACGAATGTCTGGAATTTACAGTTGAGGGGCACCTGGCAACGCTGGTGCTCAATCGTCCCGAAAAGCTGAATGCTCTGAGTTTAACGCTTCGTGATGAATTACAGGCGGCGATAGCAGAATCGCGATCCCGGGATGAAATCAGGGCTGTTGTCATCACCGGGGCGGGGCGAGGATTCTGTTCAGGAGCCGACGTCACCGGACCTCGTCCGGATGCTGAGGGTATTCCATCGCAGAACGAGCGCCTGGACGACATGGGGTGGGTTGGGGAACTCGCGATGACGCTGTACGAGCTCGATAAGCCGACCATTGCGGTTGTGAATGGCGTTGCCGCCGGTGCTGGTATGAGCCTGGCGCTGGCCTGCGACATGCGCGTTGGTAGCGAAGTATCGCGCTTCAAAACCGTGTTTGCCGAACGGGGGATATCGCCTGACACTGGCATGTCTTACTTTCTGCCACGGATCATAGGTTATTCGCGAGCCGTCGACCTGATCTTCACCAGCCGAGGTGTAACAGGAGAAGAAGCGTATCGCCTGGGATTGCTTGACAGGTTCGTGGCCAAAGAAGAAATGATGGACGCCGCCACGGAAATTGCGGATATGGTCGTGGGTCTCCCGCCAATGGCGATCAGGTCGAGTAAGCGGGTAGTCCAGCAGAATCAGGATCTGGATTTTCACCGGGCACTGCGAAATGAGCTCAATGCCATTTCCTATGCACGCAGGTCTCCAAACGATCAGAAAGAGCAGATTGCCGCCTTTGTCGAAAAGCGGAAGCCGGACTTCACGGGGACATAATGTTGACTGCGGATTCGTTTGAGCTCGACGGGAGTGTTGTCCGCTATCTGGTGACAGGTAGCGAGAGCAGTTCCAGTCTCGTTTATGTTCATGGGACTGGTTGCAACGCAAACGTCTGGTCCCGTCATATGGAAGCTGTTGCCGATGACTTCCGGTGTATCGCAATTGATCTGCCGGGACATGGTGGGTCCGGGGGAGCCGGTTACAGGGGCGTCGCTGATTATGCGTTTGCGGTCAATGCGCTTGCAGAACATCTCAACCTGAGCGAATACGTGCTCCTGGGACACTCACTGGGCGGTGGCATTGCCCTGGCTGTCGCAACCTATTTCCCGGAGCGACTCAGTGGAATGGTCCTTGTCGATACCGGGGCGCGCTTGCGTGTGGCGACTGAAACCCTCGATGTTGCGAGACGCCTTGCGGCAGGTGAGGACGTACCCGCAATGGATCGACGGTGGACCTATGCCGAATCCACGCCGGACTCGGTGATTGATCAGGTAGTCGCGGACCTTGGAGAGGTGGATCCCGACCTTGTCTACCGGGACTGGATCGCTGACGACACATTCGACTTCCTCAACCGCGTCAGCCAGATCACCACACGAACACTAGCAATTGGCGGGACGGAAGACCCAATCACCCCGGTGCGTAATCACGTCTTTTTCCAGGGAGCCATGCCAGACTGTGACCTTGTGTTGCTGGAACAATGCGGTCACTGGCCGATGTATGAAAAGCCGGAGGCTTTCGATCAGTTGATTCGTGACTTCGCCACTCGAGTGTCAACGCTGTGAGGCAGTTGGTTACCGCCTAAGGCGAGTCTGCAGATTGCGCCTCATGAGGGACAGCAAGACGAATCGCAGAGAGGTGCTTCGTAATCAAAGTTGCTCCTCCCAGGCAGAGAAAGACCGTTCCGTAAATGAATATTCGCGGGTCACCTTCTTCACCAGCAACAATCAAACCGCCCAGAATCAGCGGCGCTGAAACTAGAGCGATGACTACCTTGAAAAGGGTTCTGCGTAGCGAGAGTCGTTCCTGGTTCATACGGGGAAATGCAATCTGTATACCGTGTAACTTACGCGAGGAACGGCACTCGCGCTGCGAAGCTGGTCGCAAACTTATGGATAGGTATAAGTGGCTGCGAGTCCCAGGGGTATGCCAAGCGCCCAGTAAGCAACCAGAAAGAGGCTCCAGCCGATGAGTAACGTCACGGCAAACGGCAGCATCAAAGCCGTGACCGTACCGATGCCTGTACCGGTGACCCAGCGCTGGCAATACGCGACGACCAGGGGAAAGTAGGGCATGAGCGGCGTAATGATGTTGGTAGACGAATCTCCAACACGGTAGGCCGCCTGGGTAAGTTCGGGTGACAAGCCTACCTGCATCAGGACCGGTACAAAAATAGGCGCGAGAAGCGCCCACTTGCCGGAGGCGGACCCCACCAGCAAGTTGACGAATGCCGTTAAAGCGACGATGCCCAGGAGAGTGACGGACCCGGGCAGCGCAAGGGCTTTAAGAACCTCAGCACCCTCGACAGCCAGCAGTGCACCGATGTTGGATTGCCCGAATGCGTAGGTGAACTGGGCACAGAAGAAAATCATGACGAGGTAGTACGCCATGGTGCCCATACTCTTGCTCATGCCATCGATGATGTCGCGATGGGACTTAACGGTTCCGGCCACATAACCGTAAACAGTTCCGGGGATGATGAATAAAAGGAATATGAGCGGAACGATCGACTGCATGATGGGTGCGGAGAAGGCTGTGACCTGCCCTTCGGGAGAGCGCAGTGGGGAATCGGACGGGTAAACCGCAGCGGTGATCAGCGCGATCCCGATCAGGATGGCTGCCATGCCTGCCCGTAATCCTTTTCGTTCGGCATCGCTGAGCCCGTCCATCTCGCCCTGGGCGAGATCGTCCCCGTCTACCGGGGTACCCTGCAATCGGGGTTCGATGATACGGTCGGTGATGAACCATCCGATGGCGATCACCAGCACGCTCGAGACGCTGGTGAAAAGCCAGTTCGACAGCGGATTGACCTCACGTGCCGGGTCGATGATTTGAGCTGCCTGTTGCGTAAAACCCTGGAGCAACGGATCGATGCCTGAGGGAATGAAGTTAGCGCTGAACCCGCCGGATACACCGGCAAACGCGCAGGCAATCCCGGCTAACGGATGCCGTCCGGCAGCGTAAAAAATGATGCCGCCGAGTGGAATAACAAGAACGTAGCCGGCATCAGCAGCCGTATGACTGACAATCGCAACGAGCAGCAGCATGGGCGAAAGCAGTTTTTTCGGTGTCACCGAAAGAAGTGACTTCAGCCCCGCGTTGATAAACCCGGTCTGTTCGGCAACTCCAACTCCCAGCATCGCAACCAGCACCACACCGAGAGGGGCGAAGCCGGTGAACGTTGACACCATTCTGGAGAGGAAGGTGGCCAGAGCTTCTCCGCTCAACTGATTCTGGATGCTGAGCTCCCGCACGCCATCAATCGAAGGAACAGAGAAACTGAATCCCCCTCCAAACCAGGAGACTAACCAGACAATGACGAGCGCCCACACAAACAGCATTGCAGGATCCGGCAACCGATTGCCTAGGCGTTCTACGGATTCGAGGAAGCGGTAGATGAAATTTGGTTTGTCAGCTGTGTTCATGAGCCTGATGCAGAGCCAAGCGAGGCATCTCTCAGCGAGATTGCAGGTTTTCCAGGTAGTCGACCACCGCTTCTATCCTGGTTTCCGCCATCTCTGCAGGATCTCGATTGTCCGTGTCTGTCTGAGCAAACTGCCAGCCCCAGACTGGCATATCGCTGGTACCGTGCGCTGCCGGTAGGTTGCGCCCGTCTATCTTCTGCCTGACTGCAACTCGCGGAAACACGCCACCATTACGTGCACTCAGTGTCCGCAAGTCAGTCGGTGCAACGGTTAACGTTGCGATCATTGGTCCGTCGCCAGCGCCCGATTGCCCATGACAGCTGGCGCAGGAACCACGATAGAGTCTTGCGCCATCTGCGCTCGGAATCGGTGACCCGGCTTGTGGTGCGTAACAACCTGTGGCGAGGATCGTCGCCGTCACAGCAAATACGAAAACACGGATATGCGTCAGCATGAATTGTGCCTGTGGTGCAAACCCCCAGTGTATTCGGTTGGCATCGTCAGGCAAATGCGTGTGACGTTGCAGGGCCACGGCCAAGGCCAGGGCTGAGCGAAACCATGTACAGTCCGAGCTCGATACTATTGCACTTTGTGATGAGATAACCGCCCACAGCGTGAAGACACACCACCTGAAACAGCCCATGCAATCACCTGCTCCACCTTCTATTCCTGAACATGAACTCCGAAATGCGCTTAAACGAGCCGGATTGAACCCTCGCTTTGAGTCTTTTGACTACGTCTATATGGGTCGGTTCTCAAATGACGTCTGGCGCATGGATTTAGACAACGGGCTTCAATTGATCGCGAAACGCCCTTATCAATCAGCCCGTCCAGGTGAGGAGCTGGTGACAGAAGCTCGTTTCTACCGGGAAACCGCATCTCTCGGCGAACTCCCCATCCCGTTGTATATCGGCGAATTTGCAGGAACCGTCGTGCTCGAGTATCGGGATCTCAAACCGTTCAGCTTCAAAGAGGGTGCGAGCGAAGCTCACGCAAAAGCGTCGGTCGAAGCGTTAGCAGATTGGCACGCTGCGTTTTCGGGCCATACGTTCGACTGGCTCCCCAATTTCAATGATGCAGCAGTTCTTGAGGGGATCCAACGAAGCTACGACAGCTCCTGGTCAGACAATCGCACAAGATTGATCGAGCTTTTGCCGGCTTTCGCTGAAACCGGCGATGCGCTCGTTGGGCGGCTCGCTGGAACGCTCGAACCTCTTGGGCAATCGCCGACATTGGCACATGGTGATGCGCACGCGGAAAACCTGCCGCTGACGGACCAGGGGGTGTTGATTCTTGATTGGCAGGATCCACAGATCATCCATCCGGCGTTTGATCTGGCGGTGTTCACCACAATGAGCTTGCCAGTAGAAATACGCAGACAATGGGAACGAGGTCTCG
Source organism: Pseudomonadales bacterium (assembly GCA_028277965.1). GTDB lineage: Bacteria > Pseudomonadota > Gammaproteobacteria > Pseudomonadales > Azotimanducaceae > UBA4421. The sequence goes on along the minus strand of JANQFF010000276.1, from coordinate 37,002 downwards.
TCGACCACCATGCCGGTCTTGTGGCAAGCAAGGGTTACCGGATCGAAAGACCGTGGCCGATGTATCGACTCGGTGTTCTTCGTCGTGCTGCCAGGATTGTCGAAATTGCTTCGACAGATTTTGTTTCTCTACCATGGGTTTTCAAACGAAGCGCGCAAGCGGCAATAGATCTGGAGGCTTCCGAACTCATTCGGTAATTCAGAACCAGAGAACGCGATTTCATAGGACGTCTCAGGTAAGTGGTATCCTTAAGCGAGTGCAATAGTCGGGTAAGTCGTGGCGCGACCTGATGACATCATTGGCGGATGGATACGCAATGCGGAGAAAACCGGCGAAATCGAGCGTCTCCCTGGCTATGGCAAACCTCTGGATCTGGAAGACGACTCGCACATTCCGCGCAAGTACCGAATGGCCTATCGGGTGCTCAAGAACGCTGGGATAGCACCTCCGGAAGTCGACCTGATCAATAAAATCGCAGCGTTGCGTCGACAACTGGAAACGACCAGAGATGAACGAGCTCGAGAAGAAATTGTTGCACAAATTCGGGAATCTCAGCAGAAACTCGATGTTGCGCTCGATAAGTTCAAGTTTCCTCGATAGCAGGACGGCTGGAGTATTGGTGGCCAGAGGGCCCGGCGCAAAGCGCCGGGCGGGTGAGCAGGGAGGCGCATGCAGACGCAGTCGAGCTGAAAAGCGGTTCGCTAGGGACGGCTGGAATAATGGTTGCCGAGAGAGGCAGAAATCGAACTGCCGATACGAGGATTTTCAATGCGGATAGATCGTGAATTGAGACTTGCGCGCACTTCAGCTAAAGCCAACACGCTAGCACCCCCGCTTCACGGTTTGTGTACTAGGTATTAGTGCGAGCGCATTTATGGAGATGAACGTGCAGGCTACCAATAGTTGCACAACTCAAGACATCAGTCGCAACTCAATAGAACGAGGTCGAATGCTTCGAGCCCGTAGAGTGGGCCCGTTATCACAGTGGGGTGTTTCGCACCTTTTCTAGCGCACTTTGCGATTCGGCCACTTTCCGATTTGCAAGCTCTAGTCGCTGTAGGTCAGGTTTAGCGACCATGCGTTTAACTTACCTACGTCCAAGCCCTCGAGATCCTTCACCTGCAGTTTCCATTCACCCTGAATTTCCAGGTGTAGTAGCGAATCGAGCGTGGGCAGGTTCGAGCGATTGTAGGTTCGTTTGATGTCGTCGGAGCCCCCACCGGTGCGGTTATGCACGAATACGCTGTGTCCCGTCGGTGCGATCAGCTCGACCCTCAGGTCGCGTATGAAAGTATGGGTGATGTCCAGCGAAACCTCGATGTCCTTGAGTGATCCCGCCTCATCGACTTGGATACGACGCGTGATACCGTGTGGATCATCATCGGGAATGTCCAGTTCGGGATTGTCTTCCTTAGCCACGGACCTGTCCGTGCCCTCGTATTCGACTGTCAGCTGCCAGTGATTCAGCCGCCCCGTATCCTCTGCTAACAGATCCTGAATGTGCAGTGTCCATTCTCCAGTTAGCCCCTCACCGACGAGGTTCACCAGTACCGTATGATCGGCCGAATCATAGCTCTCGATCAGATCGCTGCCGGGCTGCCGAGTGTTTTCCGCGAGAAGGACATTCGTACCGTTTGGGCTTATAAGGTTCAACTGGATGTCGCCTTCCCAGGTGTGCAGTATCTCGACACCGACCTTGATCGCTGTGACGATCCCTTCACCAGCCAGCGTGATGCTGTCGCGCACTCCTTCAGGATTGTTATCCGGAATCAACAGATCCGGAAAAGACTGCCCGGTAATGCTGCCTACAGCAGGATCGGCCGGTACGACGCCCGTGCTGAACTGCATGACGGCACCGACCGCCGAGATGTTCCGAAGAATCAGACCAGTATCAGCACCATCCCAACTTCGGCTCGAGGGCAGCGTTTGATTGGACAAAGCAACACCTGATACATCATCGTAGAGATCGTCGCTGTCACCCCGGCGTCCATTTTCAAGATCACGTCTTCCGTCCGCCTGCAGCAGGGCACATTGATAATGCCATTCGGCGGTTCCCTGCTGCCACTCATTTGAGCCCTCGGTATCGCAATGAAATACCGCGAGACCGCCATCAGCTATAAATTGATCAAGTTCCAGCCGCGTGCGGTTCTCGACTATGAAGTACTCGTTGGATTTGTCGGTCGGATACTTGTAGATGGTGCCATAATCGCCATGCGTGATCTCATAGTTGCGCGGCTCCGTCAGGTAAACCAGGTTGTCCGGCCAGCCGACGAGGTCGCGGAGGTAACCGCAGATGGGCGCCGGTGTTCGCCCGCTATTCAGGTGGTTACCGGAACTCATGAGGCAGTACTGTCCGAGGCCTGCGCTATCGATGTAATCGCTATCCCGGCGGCCGTAGTCGTAGAGGTCGGGAAAACGACACAGCATGTGGCCGCTTTCGTGGCAAAAAGTGCCGATCGATAGTTCGAAAGGACTGCGTCCCATGCTCGTTATCTGGTAAAAGTGCGTGCTGACGTTGTTGTGCTGAAAATCGAGTACCGAATTGTGCGGCCACAGCAAGCTCGGGTTGTTATTGTTTCCATTGATGCCGTATACCGTTCGGCCCGCATACATGAAGCTGAGCGCATCGACGATCCGATCGCCGCGGCTGTCGAAATCGGATAGATCGAGATTTTCCTGAGCGATTGCGAGCGCCAGGGCTTCTCGCATCAACGGCGTGGTCTCGTAGTAGCGTCGTGAGTGGCTCAATCTGACAGGCCCAATCACCCGATTACGATAGGTCAGTTTGCCGTTTGAAATCTTCCGAAAGTACTCCTTTACGGAACTGTAGTTGCCGTTGGTACGATAGTTGTCATCGTTCAGCAGGGAGTCCACGTCCTCGGAGCGGATCGATGCCCTGATGTCCTGAAACTCGACCAGAATCGTTAAACCGAGGACTTCACCGCTGCTGACTCTCCTGCCCGTGAGCAGGCCATTGTTTTCGCCGTAGGTATAGGCGATACCACTGGCACCGGGAACAACCCGCTCCTCTTGATAAAGTGTGCGATAGCGCGTTTCGAATTTTTCGGCACGCACCGCCGGTGATTCCTGAAGGTGTTTCCGCGTGCCGGGCGCAGGACGTTTGTTTAGCGGAATTTCGGACGAGCGAAACCTACCGTCGACCAGAGTGGCGTAACAGTACAGACCGTGTTCATTGTCATAGACAACGGTATAGCCATCGCGCGTTTCGATGCGAGCGTAGAACTCGTCGCCGGTAACGATCAGGTTGACGGGATCCCCTTTTTCCTGCTCGAGAATGATGCGTTCTCCCTGTATTGCGCTCATAACACTCTCCTGTGATGCGATCTAACAGCAGTAATACGTGATCGGTTGTAATATTCGAGTCAGCTAAGCCTGAGATTGTAATTTTCACCTGGTCAGTCGAAGTAAAAGTGCACTATGTGCCCAGCGTCATAGACAATTGCCCGACGTCGTCCCCGCTGCAACCGAAGCCGAGGCGGCGATAGAGCACTTGGATGGTGTGGTCGCCTCCATATGCAAATTGCCACTCGCATCAATTGATACGTTTTGTCCAATTGTCGACTTGTTGCCGCTATCGATCGTCACATCGCCATCTGAGTTCACATCGGCACCTTGTTTTATGATTGCGACACTACCTGAATAATCCCCTGTTGAGACGACTGAGAGATCGCCTGTTGTATTTACGGTGGTGTGTTGCCCAACTTTTGCGGTTCTGGAAGCGCTGACGTAGATTGACTGGGCTGTTACGTTTGCACCCGATTTCAGCCCAGCATCACTGGCTGATGTGTCACCGGTTGAGACGACGTTTATGGACCCGGTGACGGTAACCGTAGTGTTTTCACCTATATGAGAGCCTCTTGAAGCTGATAGCTCAAGTGATCCAGCCGCGACTGTAGATCCAGACTTCACAATCGCCGTACTCGATGAAGAGTCACCAGTTGAAATCAACCGCAATTCGCCATCCACATCGACTTGAGAGTTTTGTCCTACTTTCGCATTCTTTGCGGCCTGTATCAGAACGTTGGCGGCATCAATCACTGACCCTGCGCCAAATCCGGCGCTGTCTTCCTCGGACAACACACACGCAGTCGCCGCGTTGATCTGAAAACCATTGTCATCGAGAACGCCTTTCCGTCCATCGAGGCTCACGAACGTTCCAGAAAGGAGCACATCGTTAGCGAGGGTAATTGAGCATGGCGAGTGGATGTCCAGTTCGTCCTGAGTCAGATCAGACATGATCTTGAGATTCTTGTAGTTGGACCCGCCGAGACGACCATAGTCGTTGGCAACGTAGAGGTTGTAGTCCGCCGTTGAATATACCTGGGTAGTGCCTGAGCAACCGACAGGTGCGTACGCTGTGTGGATTTCACAGGCTTTCGTTTCGGACGGGACAACTAAGAGCGCGATCGGTTCCTCGAAGACCCCACCTTGCGAAACAACTGTCTGATTTCCAGTCGCGGGATCGATTCTGATGAGCGCACCACCCACGGTGGAAACCCCATCAACGACCAGGATACTACCGTCAGCGTCGATCGAGATTCCCTGTGGATTCACTACAAATCCACCCGAAGCGATCACAGATTGTGTCCCGGTACCGGCATCTATCTTCAACACGCTTCCGCTTGCTTCGGTGACAATGTAGTCACCATTGCTATCAATCGCTACGGCGACGGGTCTGCTGAGAGAGCCGCCGCTGAACAAGATCGTTTGGTTCCCGGTGGACGGATCGACTTCAACGATTTTCCCGGGTGCCGACAGTGAGTGGTCGGCGACAACGAAGTTCCCCGCAGCATCAATCGTGATGCCGATTGGATACAAAAATACGCCCCCGCTGGAAATCAGCGACTGATTACCGGTACTGGGATCAACACGGAGGATCGCCCCGGTTCCTCCATATAGGCGATCCGTAACGATGTAGTCTCCGTTCGCGTCCAGGACGATGCCTGCAGGATCGGCAAAAAAGCCGCCCGTCGATACGAAGCTCTGCGCTCCGGTTGTCGGATCGACCTTAATGACGGCTCCGTTACCGGCAGCTTGTGGGTCCGCAATAATCAGATCGCCATTCTCATCTAAAACAAGCGTATGAGGGCTGCCAAACAGTTGGTCCTGGGAGATAACCTGTTGTGCACCAGTAATCGGGTCGACCAGAATCGTGGCGTCATTGTGTTCAGATACGACAATGTCGCCGGGCTCCAGGACAATGGCTTCTTCGGCGCACGCTGCAGCTGTCGACAACTCCTGCACTCGGGTTAGATCGAGGACTTCGTCGAAGATGCATAGCTCGTCAATCGCACCGGTGAATCGATTACCGGTCAGGTGGGTTTGATGTCCTTGACCTACCCGCCAGTCTCCACTGCCGAGATCTCCTGTTAGCACGTTGTTCGGAGTCTCGCTGACCTCGATGCCATCGACATACATCTTTCCAACACCACCCGATCGGGTCACGACCAGATGACGCCAGGTCGACGAGTCCGCGGTGTAGGTGGTTGTCGAGTAGAAATTGTCGCTGACCTGGCCGCCGTTCTGTTGCTGTGTGACCAGCCGGATCTTCTGATTGTTGCCGTTGTTGTAGGTCAGCGCGATCAGATTGACCAAACCCTGGTCGCCCGTATCCAGGAACTGCTGATCTCCGGACTGACTGTCGAAGCGCAGCCAAACGCTGATGGAGAAGTCTCCTGAGCCGATCTGTAGCACGTCCCCGAGGGAAATGTGGCTCAACCCATCGAATTTGGCTGCACCGTTTGGGGTGCCGTCGCGGCCGGACACGTATTGCTCTGTGCCACTCCAGCTACCGTTGTTACCATTGCCGCTGCCATCGGTTGCATCACCATCGAATGGCCATGAGCCGACAACATCAGCAACGGCCGCATTGCTGCATGTCCAAACAATTCCGACACTTAGAAACTTAGCGAGATAGGTATAAGATCGCATTGATATCCCTCCCTGGAAACAAAAGCGTTAGACGTGGTCACAAGTAAAAGTCTGGACTTGTTCCATGTCCTACAATCACTGCGGGTTTATAATCCTCCTCCCGGATAACACCTGTCAAGGCTTCTGCAATCTCTGGGTAGCTGCAGCTATGCCTGATACACTCACTCTCTAAGATAACTCGCTATGGTCATATAAGTGCGAGTCAATGGTTTCACTCGCTTCCTGATCACCGATCACTGCCGCGACGAGAACGGAGATTCGCCTGATCACAAAACTTTGCTTTCATGGATATGCATCGGTTCTTGAACTTTAGCTCTGCTTCTTCTAAACCACTAGCGGGGTCACACCTTTCTCGACAATATCCGAGAAGACATCCTTCTAGACGTCGAACGAGCACTTAGTCGGATGAGATTGTCCTGGTTTTCACTCTGGGATCAGAGCTACTCTCATAGACCACAGTGATTTTCTGTTCTCCCTTCGTAACTGTCGCGGGTAATCGGTGATTACTGTCCCAGGTATACGTGGTCATGAGCTGCTCGTGCGAAGAAGAAGGAGTGCCATCATCCTCAATTGTCGATTTCAGCTTCCCGTCGGTGTCGTAGTCATAGGTGGTCACAACCCCGTTTTCGTCAGTCTTCGTTTCAACAAACCCATTTGAATCGTAGCTAACAGCGGTTGTAGTGGGATCACAGAGCGCGGAACTCAAGCCATCCACATCGGTAGGCCCGTAGTCACCGAACATATACTCGGTATCTTTATCAAGCGCATTCGTCACAGTGACGATTTCGGTTGTGGTATTTAAATCCACGGTGAACTTTTCAACCTCACCAGCAAGCTCGGTGGTTTTAGCGCGGTCCCCATCGTAGGTGTAGGTGGCGTATTGCACACCTGCTTCATCGACGATGCCGGTCAAATAATCCGTCGTGGCGTCGTACTTGTATTCGATCTGAGGATTATTCTCGTCGTCCGTGTCGTTGTCAGGATAGGTCACGTACTGCAGATTGCCGTTCGTATCATAGTCATATTCAATGACATTCCCGGCAGGATCGGTCATCGACGAGATTCGCCCTGAGGTCCAGTCGATATCGATCTCACGTCCAGTTTCATTGGTAATCGTGTCGAGCTTGTCGTTGGCGTCATACGTGAAAGTGGTTTCGAAGCCGTGGGGTGTCACGCGTTTGGTGAGTTGACCGTCGGAATTAAAGTGATCGACGGTATTGTCCGGATAGCGCACCGATGAAGGCGAGCCGTTGATGCGGAAGTTCTCATTGCTATACGTCAGCCATTCTCCAGCTTCCTGCTCGTAGAAGTAAATCCGCTCACCGTTGTCCTGTTGAAACACTGCTTCGAGGTTGTTTGCTGTTGTGTGGATAGGCTGGTTAGCGTTTCCATCCCAGGGTTGCTCCATAAAACCGGAAAAGGAAAAACGCCATCCCCCTTTGAGGTGATTGTACGTGCGGCCCCATCTGAGTGGATTCGCCCCCATACCGATGTAATCTGTAACGCTCATGACTTTTTCACCGGTTCGCACGCGAATGGGGCCACCGACCGCTGGTTTGCAATTAGGCCGCGCAACACATTTAGTATCATTGCCTATGGTGACTTTGATCGCATCTTCGGGGCATGTGGCGCATTTGCTGTTGGGCAGGGCCGCATCACCGCTTGGACAGGAAACACCCGTGTTTAACAGTATTGCGATGTAACAAGCTGTGTTGCCTGAATTGCCCGCATTCAAAACGATTGCGTCGTCGTCATCTGAAACATCACACGCATCTAGTTTCGCTTGGAGGTTGTTGGAGCACCCCGACGTCAACCCGGAACCAAGAACATGCTGATAGTTGAATGGGTCGGGTTCGTTGTCGGATTTGTAGATCCCTCGGCACTCAAGTGTGGGGTCGGCTATGGTCAGGTTTGAGGCAAACAATAGGATCCCGGGTATCAAATATCGAGTTGTCTTGCTTAACAGGATGATAGATTCCATATTCAGCTTCCTGTGGCTTTCGATGGAGAAGCTCATTGAGAGACCGTTCTCGGACTCCCATTCGATAGCGCCTGAAGGGAGGCTTGTCCGCTCCAGAGGTAAATATCGCACCGCTACTTGCGCCCTAAAGTAACAATAAATCCAAAAAGTCTACGAGCGAGGGATGGTTCATGCGCGGTGAAAACGTCTACTAGTTCTGTTAGATCTTCACAAACGTTCTCTTCCTTTGGACCTATCCAATATCTGCTATTGTCTCCCCATGGCTCCAATACAAAGTATTGTCTATCTCGAAATCTAAATAGAACCTTGATGTCTCGCTCCTTGCCCCCAGTCTCATCTTTTTCCAGCGATACCCCAGGGGTGTTTTGAAGCAGCGCTTCTACTGTTCTTACGCCAACGTACGCGTGTGTAATCTCGAATGCGAAAAGCACTCCTCGCTCGTCTCGTATTTCGTGTACTTTCACTCCGTGCAACCGCACACAGTAGACGTGGCCGAACTCGCTATTCCGGCCCCATAGAGGTTTGCGTATGGGTTGGTCCGGCCTGCCGCCGCTCGGAGTGCATCATCTGTTCCATAGCGCGACAAGTCAGGCTGACGCCAGTCCCTGCCACCACCCAATCTGAAAACGTTCTTGAAAGCTGATCTCGCCGCTGATGCTGCAGCTCCTGATGGGGCCACAAGCGAATATCCTTTCGCCACGGCTGCGTAAACTAACCGACCACCACCAAAAAGCACGGCACCGTATCCTCCAATTTTGTAGGCGTCAGAACAACGATCCACAAACTGGTCTAGGTTTACTAGAGCCCTTAGGTCATCGCCGAATGTCAAAAGCAGTGAGTCGCCTAGACCGGCTGCTATGTCAACCACTGATTGTGGTGCATCCGGCCACGTCGTAGGGTCTGTAGGAGAAAAAGAAGCCCAAGAGAAGTTCTCCCAACTTCGAAGACCAAACGGGTCGATGGACGTCAACGGGTTTCCATGCACATAGGCATAAGTGTTCATCCCCCCCGCCAGCCCAATAGGATCGCTCTGAACATACCTACCCAGCGCAGGCTCATAGTCCCTGAAGTAGTTGTAGTGGAACCCACTCTCAGAGTCATAGTACTGGCCGAGGAATCGGAGATTCACCACCGTATCCTGGCTGTTATTGTCAGGATCTTCGTCCGGAAGCTCCGAACCAAATGCTTCACCTCCCCATTCCCAGACGACTGTCTTACTTGAGTTGGTGGCAGATCTTGGTGTGCCAAGGTGATCGGGATGCAGGAAAGTCTTGGTGGTGCCAGTGAACTGAATAACGGGAATACCGTTAAGATAAACATACTCCCGGATCATCGTGCCGCCATCATACTCACCGATGAGTTGGCCGTTGAGATCATAGACATAGTCGGTCTCATCCGTGCCGTCGTCTTTCTGTACGCGTTGTCCGAGCGCGTTGTAAAGATAGTTTGCGAGCGTCACGCTGTTGGAATCGACCTGGATTAATCGTCCAGCGGTGTTGTACGTGAACTCCCGGTCGCCATCGGTGTCGGTGATGCGATTACCTGCAGCGTCGTGGGTCACCTCGTAACCATCTTCGTCCTCGAGACGGTTACTGACGGTATCGTAGATGTTGGTTTTGACAGTGGCACCCTGGGTTTCGGTCTCCCGGTTACCGACCTCATCATAGGTGTAGGTGATCTTGCTCTGACCAATCGGGGTCTGTTCTTTCAGTCTGTAGACCGCATCGTAGGCGTAGTCTTCTGTCCCGGCATCTTTCACGATGTCGTCGATGTTGTGCACATCGTCGAAGTTGAAGTCCCAGTCTTCAACCACTGTGGCGCCGTCCTTGAGCTGCCGTTTTTCCACCCGTCCGTCCATGTCGATGGAGAACGCCATGGTGAGACCGTTTTCGTACTCCCACTCGATGGCACGCCCGAACGGATGGTATTTAACATTGTCGATCAGTGTCGTAGACCCTTCTTTGATCCGCTCAACGCGACCAGCATCGTCCCGCTCGATGGTCAATACACGTCCACTCGGATAGGTGATCTCACTGATGTTGTCGGCCAGCGTGTATTCATAGTCGGTGGTGTAGGTGGTGCCGTCGACGACCCGTGAATCCTGAGTGACGTTACCCCGGTGATCGTAGGTGTAGGTGGTGCTGCCGGACTCGTCCGTGATGCTCGACAGGCGGCCTTTCCCGTAGGTGCCTGTATCATAGGCGTAGGTGACGTCTTCATCGGGGGTGTTAGGGTATAAGACATCCGTTAGCCGGTTAAGGGCGTCGTAGCTCAGGTTGGTGACAATGCCCCTGGCATCAACGATCTGGGTGAGGTTGTCCGCCAGATCGTATGCGTAAGCGGTGACACCTGCATCGGGGTTGTTCTCTTCAATCAGATTGTCGTTGGCATCGTATTTATAGGTAGTCTCCAGACCACGCTGGTCAGTGACTTTGGTGATGTTGCCCCGTTCGTCGTACTTAAAAAACGCGGAATCGTTGAGGGCGTTTTCGATTTCCTCCACACGATTGAGATTGTCGTACTTTGGTTTGGTTTTCTGATTGAGCGCGTCTTTGATTTCGGTCTGATTGTTAGCGAGATCATAGTCGAACGTCGTTGCGTTAACGGGCGAGTCGTTGTCTTTGATCTGATGCAGGCGTGATAACTCATCAAACTCCCGCTTGGTGAGCTGAACCATGGTGTTGGTGGTGTCGTAGTACTTTTCGCGTGTGCGGTTGGAGGCATCGTCGAGGGTAAACACCAGTCTTTCCGCGGTGCCTGTCGTCCCATCCGGCTTCTTAGTGAAGCTAGTTTTAATGCGAATTAGTCGTTGAGCATTGTCGTACTCATAAATGAGATGGGTATCGTCCGGGAACGTGATTTTCCTGAGCAAATTCGTCACGTTGTAGTCAAACTCGGTCACCGCATCCAGACTTGAGGTTGTCGGGTGTTTGACCGTGCGCGTCTTGAGTTTACCCCGAGCGGTGTATTCCAGCTCTGTCGTCACGCCGTTGGCATCTTTGATCTCGGTGGGAAACCCACGTCCGTCACGATCGACCACTTCGATGACATGGTTCAGCGCGTTGGTGATCTTCCAAAGTTCATCGTCAATGCCGGTTTCGAACGATTTGTACGTATAGGTTGTGTCGTCTGTGATGTCGGTCCTCGGGCCTTTTACTTTGGACAGCAAACCTGAGGTTGTATATTCGTAAGACGTGGTACGACCCAGATCGAAGCTGAAAGCACCTGTGGCGAGATTATCAAACGTGATGTCATCACCCGACGTCGGATCGAAGACCAGATCGGCGAACCCATCGAGATCGACATCATCCATTACCAGACTGCCTTCATTGGCGCTCAGATCGTGTCCGTCGATCTCTGTGAACTGTGCTGCCAGGGTTGGCGTGGATGTGGCTGAACCGTAAAGGAGTACATTCGACTGGCTAGTGGTCGCTGCCTGAACCAGAAGATCACCCACCCCGTCTCCGTTGAAATCCCCGTAGCTGATGTCCGTCACCTCCGTAAGGCTACTGGTATCGACGGTGTCATCCTGAGTGGGAGAACCAAACGTACCATCGCTCTGGGCCAGCATGAGGTGGCTTTCAGCGACGTCGACCGCAACCGGGATGGTTGTCGAGGTCGAAATCAAAACGATATTCGGTTTGCGCTTGAGATAGAGATCATCGCGACCATCGCTGTTGGTGTCGCCCCTGAAGATCTCAAAACGGATAGAGCCAAAATCGAGCGCCCAAACCGGCTGGCTAAGCGCAAGGCTGGCGATCAACAGCCCGTAAGTTGTGCGTTTCCCCACGTCTGGTTTTCCTTCCCTGTCATTGTCTGGGCGATCCTTGCTAGTCGGTGATACGGATGTTGCGTACCCGTTCTGTATCGTTGTTGTAGTTCCCACACGTGTCGTCACCACGCAGATAGACGGATCTACCGGCAATTTGCGCGGCTAGTGCGACAGCAAAAATCTCGTCGAACAATTCCCAATCGACGTTTTGCTGGGGATCTTTGTCGAGAAAGAACGTAATATTGGTTGAGGAAGGGATTGTGCAGGTGAGGGTGCCAGTGAGCGTGCCCTCAATTGTAATGATTACGCCGTCGCGTAACTCGTCGGGGCGCACCGTGGTAATTGTGCCTTGCCCGATTGCGCCGTATGCCGTACTCGACACTGACAAAACAAGGCACGCCAACCCCAGTCTTTTAATCAGTTTTCCCATTGATTAACTCCAGTTTGCTTGGTTTGCTTATCCATCGATTCTGATATAGCGAATCGCTTCGTAATCCGTGTTATTACATTCACCGTCGAAACTCACCTTTACGGTCCGATCAGCCACCTATCAGCTTCAGTGAGGTGGTATCGACGATATGGTATTCGAAGCATTCCTGAGCTAGTGCCGGGACGGTCGAGAATAAAATCAGGACCGCAAAAAGAAGTGGTGAAAATGACAACTACAGCTCCCTGTATATCCCGTCGCTCAAAACGACAGTCTAATGCTAACCGTTTGCAAACGGCCGACACCTTCCCTGAGCCTCCAACCTAACAATAGGGATTGGGATGTTCAAGCTCTGCTATGGATAGTTACAGATCCGCAACTAAACTAGTGGCCTTATTCAGGCTGTTCCTGGTAGATAGTTGTTGTAATGTTCTCGAAGTCGAGTACGTCAACGAGTGCTGGAATATGAATTGCGTGCACCTTGCCGATCTGGCGAGTCATGATGTCTTCAGCTCCAGATCAAACTTCTGGTCAAAGTAATCTGCAACCAACAGCTCGGCGTGTTTGACATTTGGTACTTGGTGGCTTCTAAGCAAACAGCGAGCAATGACTTCGGTTTTGCGCATCATGACTCCCGGAGCGGATGAGATTCCGACCAGGAGGGGTAGGTTGTGTGATTGATGTACTCGAATCAGGCTCAACAATTTGGGCAGGACTGGAATGACTGATACGACAGAATCTGATTTCCGCTCATGGGCTTGCTCGCTCTCGGGGTGCGATGGAGGAGACCCTCAGGCGCCGATTTGGCTTTGCGGTATAGAGTGGGGCTATGGCAAAGAAAAAGGTCAAACGGAAGTGGAGTACGAGTCCGCTGTCCGTGAGTATTATCTAACCACGCTTAAAGAAGAAATCTCGAAGGGTGCCTATGTCCCAGATACGAAATACATCTGGAAAGAGCATAACAACTATCGTTTCGGAGTGACGGCTGCGAAGCTTTTCGTCGCGATACATGGCTTCCAGGTTTCTGAGTATTCTAAGCTGGAGGAATTGTGTCCGGATGCACGACTCTTTAAGTTGAATCTGTATCCCATACCTTTCCGGTTCACCGATGATTCCCTCTGGCACAAATACGGGTTGGATTCACTTACTGGTTTGGCTTCAAAGGAAGTCTATCGGACTTGGTGCTTTATCAATCGTTTCCCTGCCATTTGCGCAGAAGTGAGTGCTCATAGCCCGAGTTTAATTGTGTGCACTGGTGTGACCTACCTGGTTGACTTCTTCACCTGTTTCGCTGGGCAAAGCGGCACTGGCCGGATACAACAGTTCGACATCCACCCATCGTCAGACCTAAATCGAAGCCCACGCAGGCTCTATCACGCCAAGATCAACAACGGCAAAACTACATTGGCAGTTCTTCCCTTCTTTTCGGGTCGATACGGTCTTAACAGTGATTACTTAGTGCAAGCGTTTGGTGAGAAACTTGGAAAGCTTAGAGGTTAGACATAGGAAGCGGTGCCCTTTGGTCATCCCAACGGAGGCGGTGATTTATTGGGGTAGGATATTCATGCCCTCTGGATACCAAGTGGTTTGTCCACTGACTTAACAGGATTCCAGGGCTTACGAAGTGGGCGCTCCACTTGCTCTGGATAGGATCGGCTCTCTACCTTCCCGCCGCGCTTCCCTCATCTCATCAATGAGCGTTTTTCCATTAGGTGTGCGCACGCATCGATAGAGGGTGCTCGACATAACAAGTGCCACAAAATCTCTACTTGCATCCCTCTCTAGTCCTGCCTGAAGTACGCGAAGGGCCATGACTGAACATGCCGGAGCCTGGTCTTCGACGAGAATTTGGCATTTCTCATTACCTGAACACTCCTTGTTAAACCCCCTGATGAGCTGTGCTTGTGTGATAAGGACAAGTAAGTCTTCGATCGCAGAATCAAACTTATCAAACGCTGCATCATCGCAAGCTGCCAGCGGTGGCAGCGCTAGGAGATAAAGCAGGAGACGAAAGATTCTCAACGCAACTAGGCTTACGAGGATTCTCTAGCCATCTCCCCATCCACCTACTTGCGCTTGACATCTGTGATGGCCCGAACATTCATAGAAATACGCTTTCAACCTTCCAGCGTTTGGGTTGATCACGTCCCGCATACCTAACAATTCACACCCTTCAACACAGCTGATGGAGGTGCGTCCAACTGGAGCATCGATTTCAAGAACGAATTCGGGTCCACTTGACTGTGCGTATCCAACAGACCACCCAAGCCCCAAGGCAAAGAAAACAAGATTTATCATCATTGAATTCGTTATTCCTCCAGTTCTCCAAACTCAATACTACTGTCTAGGTAAGCTATCCGCTCTAGCGCCACCATGGTGAAACACAAAGACTATGGTTACTGAGCTTGCTAATTTGGCGGCAGTAGGCACATTTTGGGCACATGCCCATAGGCAGCGGCCAAGACCAAAAGTGAGATCACCCTAAGTCTTTGAAGGCGCATGCAGGCGCCGAGCGTTGATGCGAGTCCTGGGGTGAGTCGAGCTGAAAAGCGTTGCGCCAGGGATGGCTGGAATAATGGTGGCCAGAGGCAGAATCGAACTGCCGACACGAGGATTTTCAGTCCACTGCTCTACCGACTGAGCTATCTGGCCATGTGCCTAGAGGTGAAAACTGCCTAGAGGCGAGAAGGCGCGTATTAAAGCGGGGGAGGTGGACAGCGTCAACTGTCATTCCTGGGTGTATATCCTTCCGCGCGGTCGACGGGTTCGTTGTTGAAGTACCTCCACATCTGCTCGCTCAGGTATTTGCGGGCTTCGGGATCGATCAGGCGCAGATGCTTTTCGTTGATGAGCATGGTCTGCAGGCTCTGCCACTCCTGCCACGCCTGTTTGCTGACGGTCTCGTAGATTTTCTCACCCTGGGGACCGGGTAAAGGTGGCTTATCAAGACCTTCCTGATCGGAACCGTAGCGGGTGCAGGTTATTGTTCGACTCATTCTGTAAAAGGGGCCTTGAGGCTTTCCAGAAGTGTAACCGCCGGTTTCGACAATCCCATGGCTTGATTCTCCATGTCTGGGAACACCCAGCGGAAACTGTCACCGTCGTTGAGTGCAGCAGGTGCTGCCTCCAGGTGGAGGTAGACAGGTTCGATGTCGAGATGAAAGTGGGTGAAGGTGTGGCGGAAGCTCGGGGCCACGTGCTGGCGAACGAGTTTTGCAGGATCTCCCCCGATTTCGTTGACAAACTCGTCGACGCTTGTGGTGTGGGCTCTCTGCGGTGGGCCCCACAAGCCGCCCCAGACCCCTATTGGCGGGTTTTTTTCCAGGAGGGTGGCGCCGTTCGCGAGACTTGTGACGAAGAAGCGTGCCTGGCGAATGGGTTTGTCTTTCTTCGGGCGTGGAACGGGGTATCTATGAGTCGCCCCGGTCTGAAACGCCTCACATTGCCCTGCGAGAGGACAGCTTCCGCAAGCGGGTCTGGAACGGGTGCACACAGTTGCACCGAGATCCATGATTGCCTGGGTATAGTGGTTGGGAAGATCCTCTGGAGTGTGTCGTTCCGCCAGTTCCCATAGTTGTCGTGTTACCGCTGTTGCACCCGGATAGCCATCAACGGCGTGAAAGCGTGCGAGCACTCTTTTTACGTTTCCATCGAGAATGGCAGCCTGTTCCTGGTAAGCGATTGCTCTGATCGCGGCTGCGGTCGACCGACCTATACCGGGGAGGGCTTCCAAAGCTGCCTGGTCGTTGGGTAGATGACTATCGTGTTCGTCAACGATCATCGACGCTGCGCGATGGAGGTTCCTTCCGCGGGCGTAGTATCCAAGCCCGGTCCATAGATGGAGAACGTCGTCGAGATCTGCGTTGGCGAGCGTATCCACCGTGGGGAACCGCTCCATGAAACGCTCGAAATACGGAATGACGGTCGTCACCTGGGTCTGCTGCAGCATGATTTCGCTGACCCATACACGGTAAGGATTTATGTTCAGCTGCCAGGGCAGGTCCTTGCGCCCAAACGACTCGAACCATTCCAGCAGTGTCCGCGCAAACCAGTCCATCCGGTCAGTTTAGCGATTCTCCAGCGCGCGTCCTATCAGGTCGAGGAGATCGCGTGCAGCGTCGCGGTATTCTTCCGGCACCTCTTCGTCGATTTTCTTCTCGAGTTTCTGGCGCAGTCCTGACTCGTTGTCATTGCGCAGGGCTCCGGCGATGAGATTGCGGGCTGCGTGTTCGTCCAGGCGACATTTCGGGTCAGAGGCCAGACCCCGGCAGCGTATCGGGATAGGGGTACCCTGGAGTGTCTCGTTGATTTTGAAAGGACTGTCTTCGGTTGTCTCAAGGATGGTGACTTCTGCAAGCATGTCGATGCTGTCGTTCAGGTAGTCATAAGTTCCTTCGGCGTCGACGTTCATGTTATCGAGGGCAAACCTCAACTCCTGGTTGGCACCCTCGGTTTTCCAGCGTCCGGTGAAGTGCTTGTATTGCCACATGTCGGGCCAGCGTTCGACCTGTTCAGAGCGGCGCGTGAGAACAGCAATGCGGGCGAGTTGTTCTTTAATCTTGGTGATGTTGATTTCGCCCTGGCCGCCGTCGAATTCGCTGGTGGCGCGTATGCTTTGCACGAGACTTGCCTGTGTGTTTCCTCTCATGACCAGCTTGCTGTTCAGTGCTAAAGGCGCGATCAGGCCAAGGCGCTGGTCGGTCCAGTTAAGCAGGCGTTTGCTGTCGACATCCGATATGTCGGGGGCCACGGTCCATGTCGGCTCCTTTTGGGTGACGTCTATGTCAAGGTCGGTCACCAGCTTTCCTCCGAGGAAGTCGTCGACCCTGAGATGCGAATTGATCTTGCCGCCGACGTTGGTGAGGTCGACGTAAGCTTCGTTGAATGTCTCAGTGCCGAGGTTCAGGCGGTCCAGGGTGCAGTCCGCCATGATGTCATATGTCAGGAGGGTATCGATGGGCAGGATGGCGTCAGGTCCCTGGACAGGGAGTTCTGCAGGAGCGGACGGATTTTCACGCAGGTCGATCTGACAGATCCCTGCTGCTTCGTTTGAGGTAAATGCCAGATCTTCCAGGTTGATGTGTTCGGTCTGATCCGGGCTGACCGGAATGTAAGTCACGAGGCTCGTCAGCTCGAAAGGAACCGGGTTCTCGGTGTTGCTGTTGTACGAACCTGAAACCGACAGGGGTGCGGGTTCCCGGAATGCAAAGTCCTCGAGTGCCAGTGTCTTGATGTGGGATTCGCTGTCTCTGGTGGTGACAGTGGCACTCACCAGCGAGAGCTCTTGAATTCGCCACTCGTCGATACTCTGCCAGAGCCCGGACAGGTCGAGGTTGAGATCCACCCGTGCGGCATCAACGGTTGTATCGCCATCTGTAATCGAGACGTTTTGCATCTCGAGGACCA
Organism: Pseudomonadales bacterium; assembly: GCA_028277965.1. Classification (GTDB taxonomy): domain Bacteria; phylum Pseudomonadota; class Gammaproteobacteria; order Pseudomonadales; family Azotimanducaceae; genus UBA4421. Next base: position 19,464 of record JANQFF010000276.1, on the reverse strand, counting down.
GGGGTGGGAACAATTGCCACGCCAGATCGCCGTTAAACGTGACGGTGAAGTTGGTGTAAGTCTCGATCAGATCCTCGAGTTCGGGTTTGAGGCGATTTGGATCGTCTATCCAGAACAGCGCGCCAAGGACAACTGCAGCGATAGCTGCCAGAAGCCAACCCAGAACGCGAAAAATGACAGCCAACTTTTACCCCGTGTCAGAACCTGGACAAGAGGTTGCTAGTATAGTGGTTAACTCTGACGGGAAGCTGAACGGCGGAACATGCGCAGTTTGCGCCATGCTCTTCGCGGTCTCGGTGCAGTAGCGCCCCAGATTTTCATCTGTTTTGCCAGGGACTTTTCTGCATCGCCGAGGGTCTCAAACGGGCCCATGACCTGGTGCCCACGGACATGGTAGTACCATGCGTTGTCGTCACCCTGATATATTCTTTCATCCACGTTTGTGGACCCCCGGCATGCACGGCTTAGGAAGCGTCAAGTAAATTGCATCATATTTGCTGATTTTGCGATATAGGGGGATTGTAAAGACCGTTTTACGCGAAAAGGTTATAGAAACAATTACCTGATGACTGTCAATTCTTTTGATCCCAGCGCCGAAAAGGCGCCAATACCGCCTGAACTGCCTGGGCGGCTGCTTGCGCTGAATACCAGTTCAGATGCTCTGGAACTGAGCGACCATGACGCCATGGAGTTTGGAAAGTACGCAACCCATCCACAGTGGGCTGAGGCTGCGGAGAAATTTGGTGACGATGAGGTCGTGCGGCTCATCCGCGTGTTCACACTCGGAGAAATGCGGTATGCGGGCTGGCAGGCGGGTGACAAATCTCCCGTGATCGCCCTGGTTCGTATACTCAAAGAAAGAGAAGCGTATACGAAAGAACTGGGCGCCTGGATCAAAAGCCATACGACAAATCGATATCTCCCGCATGGCAGCCTGCTGGATCGTTTGTAGTAATCCAACGATCGACCCACTAGAATCCGCGCTCGTTTAAGGACCACACAGAATGGCAGGCATGAGTCAGGCACGCACGGCAACCGTCAGTCGGAATACCGCGGAAACCCAGATTGAAATGACCATCAATCTTGACGGGACAGGTGAGTGCCATGTGTCGACGGGGCTGCCCTTTTTTGAGCATATGCTGACGCAGGTTTCGCGGCACGGACTCATCGACATCCAACTCGAGGCCAAAGGTGACCTTGAAGTGGACGCTCACCACACGGTCGAGGACGTTGGCATTGTTTTCGGTCAGGCTTTCAACGAGGCAGTCAGCGACAAAGCGGGTATCGTTCGTTATGGACACGCCTATGTTCCGTTGGATGAAGCGCTGTCGAGAGTGGTCATCGACCTGTCCGGAAGGCCGGGACTTTTCCACGATGTGGCTTATACAAGGCCAAGAGTGGGTGATTTCGATGTGGATCTCCTCCGGGAGTTTTTCCAGGGTTTTGTGAACCACGCGATGGTCACGCTGCACCTCGATAACCTGAAAGGCATCAACGCCCACCACCAGGCGGAAACCCTGTTCAAGGCATTTGGCCGGGCGCTGCGCATGGCGGTCGCGCCTGACCCCCGAATGTCCGGAACTGTGCCATCGACAAAAGGTAGTCTCTGACCTGGATTGTCGATGAGTAATCGAGGCTCGATCAGATGATTCTCATCCCCGCAATTGACCTCAAGGAAGGCAAATGTGTGCGCCTGCGTCAGGGGCGCATGGCGGACACGACAGTTTTTTCTGATGATCCTGTCAACATGGCTGCCCACTGGCGGGATCTTGGCTGTCGTCGATTACACATTGTCGATCTCGATGGTGCATTTGCAGGCGTTCCGCGCAATGCGGAACTCATCCGTGACATGGTTGCGCAGATGGGTGACGTGCCCGTCCAGGTTGGTGGAGGTATTCGCTCACACGAGGTCATTCAGGGATACGTCGAAGCAGGTGTAAGTGCTGCCATCATCGGCACGCGTGCGATTGAGGACCCGGGTTTCCTCGCGGAAGCCGCAGAACGATACCCGGAGCAGATTATCTTTGGGCTCGATGCAAGAGATGGAAAGGTAGCCACAGAAGGATGGGACAAGACCTCGACACTGGATGCTGTCGATCTTGCTCGTGAAGCGCAGAAGCTCCCGATAGCCGGTATTGTTTACACCGATATCGATCGTGATGGGATGATGAGTGGGCTCAACATCCCGGCAACGCTGAGGCTGGCTGTCGAGTCCGGGGTCCCGGTCATTGCATCAGGGGGTGTCACAACCCTCGAAGACCTCAGCAAACTCAAAGAAGCGTTTGTCGACCGACCGGATCTTCTGATGGGTGCAATTACCGGCCGAGCAATATATGAGGGGACCCTGGACCTACAGGCTGGGCAAGCACTCCTCGATGCGTGACAAGTGGACGTGTAACACGTCGCCTGGCCAGGTCTGCCGCAGAAACAAGGCGGATGTCCGGGGGCAGGTCGAGGAGGCGCTCTTCGAGAAAGTCGAGGCTCACCGGATATGGGTGGCCCACCAGGATCGCAAATCCCTTCCGGCGCGCAACGCGTAGCGCTTTGTTGAATGCTGCATCGATTTTTTCGATTGTGCGGTAGTGATCTAGAAAAACATCCCGCTTGAGAGCAGGTACGCCCATCTCCCGGGCGACATCGACGGCGACCGTTCCGGCTGACGTTCGTGAATCGAGAAAATAGAGGTTTCGCTTCCGCAGCTGTGCCATCAGGCGACGCATCGGCTGCTGTGCTTGTGTGAGGAGACTGCCCGTGTGATTCGAAAGACCGGACCTTTCAGGCACCGTGTCCAGGGAGTCGATGACAAGGCTGTCGAACTCGTCTGTCGACATGTTGAGTTTCAATGTCCCGGGTTCTTCCCTGACTTCCGGGCCGGGGTGCGGTTCCATAGGCTGGTGAATGATCACATCTTTGCCGCCTGCCACAGCGTGGGCAACGAGCGAGGTAGTGTGAGGCGCATGCGGCAGGACAGCGATTGTCATATCGCCGGGTAGATTGATGGCTCTCAAGCCCCTGGATTTGTTGTAGCCGACATCGTCGATGACGATTGCCAGATCTGCAGCGAGGGGAGCACCGGCCGTGAGCGACGTGATGATCGCAACAGCCAACAAGACACCAACAGTCCCTGGTTGAGCCCTCAGTATCCAATTCCCCGTTAGTCCTGCGGGGCAGTTTAGTTAGGGGCGATGGGGAAGTAAACAAAGTTACTCAAATTTCCCCAACGATAACTATATGTCGCGAACGGGAGCCTCGTCGAGTCGGGCGTGGCGGGTATCCGGTTGCATCTGTTTGAGAAGGTCCACGGCCTCAGCAAGAAGTTCTTCGTGGGTCTCACCTTTGAACTCGATGTCGGGTTCAATGCCTTTCTTGTGGATGGAACGCCCGTTGGGGGTGTAGTAGTAAGCGGTCGTGATCTTGAGCGCCTGCTTTTCATCAAGGGGGACCACCGACTGGACGGATCCCTTGCCGAACGAACGCGACCCTCCGACACGCGCTCGTCCATGGTCCTGCAGAGCCCCCGCAACAATTTCGGAAGCGGAAGCGGAACCGCCGTTGATCAGGACAACAATGGGGGAGCCGTCGAGATCATCGCCGCGGGTCGCCCGGTACCTGGCGAAACTCGATTTGAGGCGGCCCTGGGTGTAAACAATGAGGCCCTCGTCGAGAAACTGATCAGCCACTTCCACGGACGATAGCAGCGTCCCGCCGGGATTGTTGCGAAGATCGAGCACCAGCCCGCCTAAAGGAGCGCCGTTTTCTTCTTCGAGTTCAGCCAGCTCATCCCCCAGGTCTTCACCTGTCTGGGTCTGAAACTGGGAGATACGAACGTAAGCGATGTCCGGCTCGAGAAGCCGGCTTCGTACACTTGCGACGCGAATGACGGCTCGCTCAATCGTGAGGTCCATCGACCGGTCCGCGTCTTTTCGGTAGACCGCAAGCTCGACTGTCGATCCGGGCACGCCTCGTAGTGAATTAACGAGGTCAGGGAGCTTTTTGCCTCGAACAGGTGTGCCATCCACACCAGTTATCCGGTCACCCGGCTTTAAACCGGCGTCCTGAGCCGGGGTGTCATCCATGGGGGCGATGACAGTGAAATACCCGTCCACCAGACCGAGTTCGATACCAATTCCCCCGAATTTGCCAGTGGCGTTCGCTTCCAGATCATTAAACGCAGATGGGTCGAGATAGTCGGAGTGGTCGTCCAGACCGTCCATCATGCCGTCGATAGCGAGCTTGAGGAGTTTCTCCTCACTGATGGTCTCGACGTAGTTTTCCTGAACATGACGCAACGCCTCGGATAGTGTCTCAGCAGGCGGTGCAGGGTCTTTCTTGTAGTAGATGTGCAGCACAACACCGAGGGACGTTCCGGTGACGATGCTGATGATGATCCCAATCAATGTGAGCGGGCGTAAGACCATGAAAAAACTAGTAACAATGGGGTCAGACCCCAATGTTACCAGTTTATGCAAGGCCGCCTATCGGCGCTGGACCCATATAATTGGATCCTGCGGATCACCTTTGTGACGTACCTCAAAGTACAGACCCGGATCGGGCCGGCCTCCGCTGTTACCAGCCGTTGCAATGAGCTCGCCGCTCTCTACCCAGTCCCCTTCCTTTTTGTAGAGTACGTCCGCATGGCCGTAGAGGGTCATGTAGTTGCTGCCATGATCAAGTACTGTCAGGAAACCGAAACCTCTCAGCCAGTCGGAGAAGATGACGCGACCGCGGAATATCGCGGTTACGGGACTCCCCTCAGGCGCGGCAATGTCGATTCCATGCCAGATGAGTCTCCCGTCTGCGCGCTTACTTCCAAATGCGTGTCTGATCCGGCCAGTCACCGGCATTGGGAGGTTTCCCCGGGCTGCAACGAAAGCGCTGCCGTCGAGTTCCTGGGCCCTGCGCCTCAGCTCGGCCAGGAGTTGCTCGAGGCGTACCCGGTCCTGCTGCAGGCGTTCGTATTCCCTGGCGCGTGTTTCCCGTTCAGCATCCAGTTGGGCGATGACCTCAGCTCGCTGCCCGCGCTCATTTGTGAGTGTTTCCTGTTCGGACAGGAGTTCGGATTGTTCTGAACGTTCTCTTTCCTGCTGGACCTGGAGAGCCTCATCAACGGTCTCCAGGCGTGCAAGTGTGTCCTGGTACTCGGCGAGCGCTTCGAGCCGGGTTTCGCTGAAAGTGCGGTGGTACCGAATCATACGCTCGAACTTTTCGGGAGATTCCTGGTTGAGGAGCTGTTTGAGGAAATCCTGACCCGTCAGCCGGTAGGCTGCCCCGACGTGCTCGCGTATGAGTTCCGCCTGTGTAAGTCGTTTGGTTTCGAGTTCGTCCTGTTGCGTTCGTAACTTGGCGATTTCCGCGGCGGTGTGGGCGAGCTTTGTGTTGCTGGCGTCGACCGCCCGGTTGAGATCTGCAATGTTGTAATCCTGCTCCTGGAGCTCAGCGATGAGTTCCGCGTGACGTTTCTCAGCGTCGGTGAGCCATGCATCCAGTGCGTTGAGTTTCTCCAGAGTTTCTTTGAGGGCAGCAGCCGTGCTGTCGGGTGTGGGGGTATCGCCAGAGACCGGCAACCATGCGAGCAGGATTGCACACAGACAGATCAGCCGTCGGAAGCTGCGAAGGATAGTGTCAGGCGCTTTGCCGCGACTCAATCTTGACCAGCGATCGACCGGTCATCTCTCCCGGGATCTCCATGTGCATGAGGTCCAGCAAAGTCGGCGCAACGTCTGCCAGCGTACCCGTATCGGCGAACTTGACCAGTTGCGGACCCACGTAGACGAGGGGTACCTCGTTGTGGGTGTGGGCGGTATGCGCCTGGTTGGTGTTTGTGTCGAGCATCTGCTCGCAGTTACCGTGATCCGCTGTGATGAGCATTTGCCCGCCGTTGGCCTGGATGGCAATGCGCAGTCGGTTGAGGCATTCATCCAGAGTCTCTACAGCCTTTATGGCGGGTTCCAGCTGACCGGTATGTCCAACCATATCGCCATTGGCGTAGTTGCAGATAATGACGTCGTAAGACCCGGACTCGATGGCTGCTACCAGTTTGTCGGTCACCTCGGGAGCGCTCATTTCCGGCTGCAAGTCGTAGGTCGCTACCTTTGGCGAAGGTACGAGTATGCGATCTTCCCCCTCGTAAGGTTGTTCGACGCCCCCTGAGAAGAAAAAGGTGACATGCGCGTACTTTTCGGTCTCGGCGATCCGGAGCTGCCTTTTATCCTGATTGGACAGGTACTCACCGAGCGTGTTGGAAAACTTCTGTTGGTCGAAAGCGCACGGTAGTTCTAAATCATCGGCATACTTTGTGAGCATGACGAAGTCCGTCAGCTTCGTGAATGTCCGGCGATCAAAACCGTCAAAATGCTCCTGTGTCATTGCCCTGGTCAGCTGACGTGCGCGGTCTGCGCGGAAATTCATGAAGACAACTGCGTCTTTACCATCGACGGCAGTAGGTAATTCGTCACCCTGATGGATGGCGGTTGGCTGGACAAACTCGTCGTTTTCATCCCGCTTGTAGGCATCCCGTAGTCCGGTGACGCCGTCTTTCGCGTGAAACGGGGCTTCCCCCCGGACAATCAGGTTGTAGGCTCGTTCGACCCGGTCCCAGTTGTTGTCCCGGTCCATCGCATAGTAACGACCGGTGATACTGGCAACACGTCCACTGCCGAGATCTTCGAAAAGCGTCTGCGCCTTGCGCAGAGAGTCTTCCGCGCTCCGGGGTGGTGTGTCGCGACCGTCGAGGAAAGCATGCAGGTAAACCGTTAAGCCGTGGCTCGTGGCCACACGGATGAGTTCAAATATCTGCTCTTCGTGGCTGTGTACGCCGCCGGGTGACAGCAGACCCATCACGTGCAGGGCACCACCGGATTTTTCGAGCTTTTTGAACGTGGTGTTGAGTGTGCGGTTCCTGGCAAATTCGCCCTGAGAAATGGCGCGATTGATCCGGGTGAAGTCCTGATAAATAACGCGGCCCGCCCCCAGGTTCATGTGGCCAACTTCCGAGTTGCCCATCTGACCATCGGGCAGACCTACATCCGTTCCGGAACCCCCGATCAGCGTGTGGGGACACTCGCTCCATAAACCATCCCAGTGAGGTGTTGAGGCGAGGGCAATTGCGTTGTTCTCAGGCGAGGGGTTGTGTCCGAAACCGTCCAGAACCACCAATAGATTCACTTGCCGCATACGACGAGTACTACCTTGTAACCCCTTAGAGTGGGAGCGAATTCTAGCAAATTTGTCCTTGAGCGGTGTGTATAATCCCGCACTTTCGGCACGCAGCAGGCGCTTGATGGATCAGGTATTTACTTACATCGGTAATCACCCGTTTCTGGTGGGTATCTTCGCGGTTTTGCTCATTCTGTTCATACGCAACGAAATGCAGCGTGGGGGAGCGTCACTGACTGCCCAGGAAGTCGTGAACCTCGTGAATAATGACGGTGCCCTGGTGATCGACGTCCGGGACAAGTCGGAATACGACGAGGGCCACATTGTGGATGCAATCAACATCCCTTTTGCTAACCTGCAAAGCCGCATCGACGAGATCAAGAAATACAAAGAAAAGCCGGTGATCATCGCCTGCAAGATGGGTCAGCATTCAGGTACGGCCGGGTCGGTTCTGATGAAAGAGGGGTTTACAGACGTCCGCCGCCTGAAAGGTGGCATAACGGAGTGGCGCGGCCAGAGTCTGCCGGTCGTCAAAGCCTGACGTGGCGGAAGAAGAAGTACAGGTCCAGCTCAGAGTGGAGCGTATGTACCTGAAAGATGCGTCGTTCGAATCACCCGGATCACCGTCCATATTCAGCGAACCTTTCCGTCCCGAGATTCAGGTCGACATCAACACGCGCGTGAACAGTCTTGGTGATCAACGCCACGAGGTTGTTCTCTCCACGACCGTTACGGCGAAGCGGGAGGAAAACAAAACAGCGTACGTAGTAGAAGCTCATCAAGCCGGCATTTTCGTTGTAGAAGGTGTGGATGACGGACGACTGCACCAGGTGCTTGGTATTGTGTGTCCGAATATGCTGTTTCCGTATGCGCGTGAAGCCCTGGATAACCTGGTGGTCAAAGGCGGGTTTCCTGCGCTGCAACTTGCACCGGTCAACTTCGAAGCGATCTACGCCCAGGCGCGACAGCAGGCGGAAGAAGCTGCGCCGAAGCACTAGGAGCGTGGTGAAAGAATCGCGGCTAAAGCCGCTCCTACAGAGGTAGCGAGATCAATTTCCCTCAACAAATCCAATCTGCCGCCAGGCCTCGTAAAGCACAATCCCTACCGCGTTGGCCAGGTTGAGGCTGCGGGATTCTGGTTGCATGGGTATGCGTAAGCGGTATTCAGGGGGTGTAGCTTCCAGAATGTCGTCCGGTAGACCCCGGGTCTCGGGACCGAACAGAAGGGCATCACCTGAAATGAATTGCGCATCGGTGTAGGTTGTCACTCCTTTTGTACTGAACGCGAATCTCCTTTTCGGGCGGATCTCGTCCTGGAAAGCCTGCAGGCTGTCATGCAGTGTGACATGGGCGATCTGGTGATAGTCGAGGCCTGCCCTGCGCAGACGTTTGTCCTCCCACTCGAAGCCGAGCGGTCGAATCAGGTGTAAGCGTGCTCCCGTGTTTGCGCAAAGCCGGACAATGTTGCCGGTATTCGGTGGGATTTCAGGTTCGTAGAGGACAACGTCGAATGGCATAGCGGGACGGTGTGACTTAACTCATATCCAGTTCCTGCATTTTACGCGTCAGGGTGTTGCGTCCCCAGCCGAGAAGTTCAGCTGCATCTTTCTTGCGTCCGCTGGTTTTCTGCAGCGCAGCTGTGATCATCACACGTTCGAAGCGTGGGCCGGCAGTGTCGAGCAGCGGTGTACCTGGATCGTTGTCCAGAAGTTGTGTTGCCCACAGATGTAAGCTCGACTCCCAGTCAGATTCCGCTCCGTTCGGCTGCTGTTCCTGCAGCTCAGGCGGCAGATCGCTGATGAGTATCGTCCGCGTGCTTGCCATGACATGGAGCCAACGGCAGGTGTTCTCGAGCTGGCGAACATTCCCGGGCCAGGGCAGAAGTTTCAGATAGTCTTCCGTTTCGGGAGCAAACCGCTTGGTTTCGTCACCTAATTCCCTGGCCGCGTTTTCGAGGAAATGCTGTGCCAGAAAAGGAATGTCGGAACGTCGTTCAGCCAGGGAAGGCACGTGAACGCGAATGACGTTCAGACGATGGAACAGGTCTTCGCGAAAACTGCCGTTCTCAACCAGCGATTCAAGATTCTGATGGGTCGCTGCGATGATACGCACATCGACTTTGACCGACTGGTGGCCCCCAACACGATAGAACTCACTTTCCGCCAGTACGCGCAAAAGACGGGTCTGGGCCGTCTGTGGCATGTCGCCGATTTCGTCGAGAAAGAGTGTGCCCTCGTTGGCCTGCTCGAAACGTCCGATACGGCGCTGGCTGGCACCGGTAAACGCGCCTTTCTCGTGGCCAAAGAGCTCACTTTCGATGAGTTCGTCGGGAATTGCTGCCATGTTCAGGGCAACAAAAGGTTTGTCTGCACGCGGGCTGTGCCGGTGCAGCGCTTTGGCGACCAGCTCTTTCCCGGAACCCGACGGACCGTTGATGAGGACGGACACGTCCGATGACGACAGGCGACCAATGGCCCGGAAAACCTCCTGCATGGCGGGAGCCTGACCGATAATTTCGGGGGCGGGCTCAGATGCCTGGGGAGAAAGGTCTGTCGCTTCCCTGGAGTGAGCGATGGCACGCTTGACGACTGCGACAGCTTCATCGACGTCAAAGGGTTTCGGGAGGTATTCGAAAGCACCCTGCTCGAAACTCGCCACGGCGCTCTGCAGGTCCGAGTGAGCTGTCATGATGATGATCGGCACGTTCGGATGAGTGAGCTGGACGTTTTCGAGAAATTCCAGACCCGACATCCCCGGCATGCGGACATCGGTGATGATGGCGAGCGGTGCCTCGTCGTGCAGGTGATGCATTGCCTGGTCGGCTGTGTTGAAGGCGGTGATTGGTATCCCGGCCTGGCTGAGGGCACGGTCCAGGACCCAGCGGATGGAACGGTCGTCGTCTACGACCCATACGTTTTCGTTCATTGGGTTGCTGCCTGTTCTTGTTCTGTAACCGCCCCGTGTCCGCCTCCGGTTGCGGCATGCCCGTTGAACGGGAGGTAGATAGAAAAACACGTCTGGCCGGGTCGACTTGTCACCTGAATGCTGCCTTTGTGCTGGGCGACGATGGTCTGGGTGATGGCGAGACCGAGACCGGTACCTTCGGCACGACCGGAAATCATGGGAAAGAAAATACGTTCTTCCAGCTCGGGAGTGATACCAGGTCCGTTGTCGGTGATATCGAGTTGCATCACAAGTCTGTGGCGGATGGCTCCGATGGTGAATTGCCGGACGACCCGGGAGCGCAGGCCGATTTTTGCATCGTCAGTCTGCTCGAGTGCCTGGCAGGCATTTCTAACGATGTTCAGAATCGCCTGGATCAGCTGGGATTCGTCAGCTTCGATGTCGGGCAGGCTTGGATCGTAATCACGCTGCCAGGAAATCAATCCCGGCCGTTCCGCTTCTATGAGCTGGATGATGTGCTCACAGCAGCGCAGGATGTTGACAGGCCTGAGGTTCAGTTCCCGCTGCGGGCCCAACATGCGATCGACAAGATCTTTCAGCCGGTCTGCTTCGCTGATGATGACACCCGTGTATTCCCGCAGGTCTTCGTCTATGAGTTCCTTTTCGAGGAGTTGTGCCGCCCCACGGATCCCTCCGAGCGGGTTTTTGATCTCGTGAGCAAGGCCGCGTATCAACTGTCGTGAAGTTTCCTGGCGGGTGACCGATTCATCATCCCGGTTGATGCGTTTGAGACGGTTGAGTGGCTGCAGTTCAACAACCAGGGCGTGAGTGTCCTGCCACTCGTCCAGAATGGAAGCGGTGAGATCCACCTCGCGGGTGACGTTGTCGGGCAGGCGGATTGTCGCCTCACGTTCCGTAAACGGTTGACGATGCTCCAGCGCCTCACCCAGGCGCTCGACCAGCTTGTCAGCACGTACCACCAGATCCTGGAGAGGGACGCCGCGAGCATGTGTCGCAGATGTCTGCAGGAGATCTTCCGCAGCCGCGTTCAGATAGTCGATACGCAGATCCTGGTTCAGGAGCACAATGGCTGTGACCAGCGTATCCAGAATCTGCTGGGGTGGCGCGTTCAGTATTTGTCCCTCTTGTTGGTTGTTGGCCGGGTTCCTGACCCTGGCTCTGATCCTGATGGGGAGCAAGATTCAGGCCACTATGACAAACAACGAAGTGAGTGTTCACTACCACTCAATTAGTTATGTATATGCTGTCCGTTAGCCATCAACAGGCGCACAAAAAGCTGCGTTCAAGTGTCCTGCGGCTGACGTGTGCAATTATGACGCCTTGTACAGCGTTATATGCACCAAAATAGTGCGCGCACCGGAAAAGGTCAACCAGAGATCACGGTCGGCCCTGAAGGGAGGAGTAGCGCAGCATGTGAAACGTACTTGCGGCTGAGCTCTTCAGAATCCTGTTGTCGCTGTCGAGAATGTGGGCCTGAACGATGTGAGTCCCACGGTCGATGTTTGTCAGGGCCAGGCTCAGGAAGGGCCCCGTACCCACCACAGTGCCATCAAGCGTGAACTGGATCTGATGATTGCTCGCAAGGGCCGGTTCGACAGCCGCCGCCAGTGTGACATTTCCCGTGTTGTTGCGTACGGCTTCGTCGTTGGCCGGTGTCGTGATCGAGAGGCTCTCGTAGGCAGCCTCCTCATCTTCGAGAGGTAGCTCATCTTCTGTCAATACAGGTAGTTCAGGGGCTATATACGTATTGGGTTGCTGCAGATCGAGCGGTTCCGAGTCATCTTTGGGTGCAACGTCGGAAAAGGTCACGTTACCGTCTTCATCGACGGTCCGATATACCTCCTGAGCCCCCGCAATCACCACGGCGGTGGTGAGAACGAGCGTTAATGTCAATATAGCTGTCTTGTTCATCGGGCCTGGTGCGATGTAGTACCTGACCTATTTGACCACAGACAGGCAAAAAAAAGCCCCAACGAGTTGGGGCTTTTCTCAAGAACTGGCTCGAGTTCTTTATACAAGCGCCTCTTTGGTCGTCTTGATGATTGCCGCAGCAACCTTATAAGGGTCGGCGTTCGATGCTGTCCGACGGTCTTCGAGCCGGCCTTTCCAGCCGTCCTGAACGGTAGAAACCGGGATACGGATGGAAGCACCGCGGTCTGAGATGCCGTACGAGAACATATCAATAGACTGGGTCTCATGTGCACCCGTCAGACGCTGGTCGTTGTGTGCGCCGTAGACGCTGATGTGACGTTCGATGTTCTTGCCGAACTCTTCACAAATACTGGTGAAGATCTCTTCCTGGCCGTTATCCCGCATCACGCCATTTGAGAAGTTCGCGTGCATGCCACTGCCGTTCCAGTCGAGTTCCCCAAAAGGCTTGGGGTGCCAATTGATTGAGTAGCCCCACTTTTCAGCGGTGCGCTCCAGCAGGTAGCGCGCGACCCAGGTTTCATCTCCAGCCTCTGCGGCCCCTTTGGCAAACACCTGGAATTCCCACTGGCCTGCAGCGACCTCCGCGTTGATGCCTTCGACGTTGATACCGGCTTCAAGACAGAGGTCCAGATGTTCTTCGACGCAGTCGCGCCCAAAAGCGTTTTTGGCGCCGACTGAGCAGTAGTAAGGTCCCTGGGGTCCGGGATAACCGCCGGGCGGGAAGCCGGGGGGCAGATTGTGTTCTTCGTCCCACAGGAAATACTCCTGCTCGAATCCAAACCAGAAATCGTTGTCGTCATCATCGATGGTGGCACGGCCGTTTGAGGCATGGGGCGTCTCGTCGGCGTTCAACACCTCGGTCATGACGAGATAGCCATTCTTGCGGTCCGGGTCAGGGTAGATTGCGACAGGCTTCAACAGGCAGTCGGAATCGCTGCCGTCGGCCTGGTCGGTGGAACTGCCGTCAAAAGACCACATGGGGCACTCTTCGAGCGTGCCACCAAAGTCGTCTCTTATCATTGTTTTGCTGCGCAGGCTCTGGGTTGGGACGTAACCGTCCAGCCAGATGTACTCCAATTTTGCCTTCATGCTTTTTGTTCTCCTGTCGATATTGCACCTGGTGGTGCCTTTGAAAGCTTTGGTCCCGCGCAAAAAACGCCGTCCGGATGCCTCTGAAATGTGTCGAGGCAGCCGGTCGTGGCTTTGCTGGGGACACCCCCTGTTGTCACGTGTCCTTAAAAGAGCAAGAAGTGTGCCACGCTATGGAACACGATGGCAACGCAAAACCGGGTGTTTGCGGGGCGTTCTCAACCAAAACTGCACGTTTTCAGTGCGCACTGAAAATACGCGCCCGGTTTTAGGGCGTTTTGAATGAGCCTTCAGGCTATTTCGATCTCGAAGTGATATTCATCACCGGTTTCGGTGGCGCTGTGCAGCGTATGCCCGTGCACACGACAGAATGCGGGAATGTCGTGCTGGGTGCCGGGATCGGTGGCAACGACATGTATCCGGTCCCCGGGGGTGAGCGCCTTGATGGCATCCTGGGTGCGGATCACGGGTAGAGGGCAAAGCAGGCCGCGCGTATCGATCTCCTGGTCAGACATGCCAGTTGGGATCGATTGCTTCAGCTTTCATTGGGGCCACCGTTAAAGGCCGGGTCGAGCCGTCAGGAAAACGCAGTTCAAAATCGACAAGTTCGGCATCCCGGCCCTGGCTGTAACGCGCGGCGATCTGAGCAGCCAGTTCTATGTCGGCCTGATCGGGGTTGCCATCAACCAATGTCAACGGTCCGCCGTGGCTGACGGGTTTCAGCGACAGGTATGTCTGCTGATAGCCTTTGAGATAATTGTTCTCGCCTTCTTCGCGCCCAACGATCATCTTGAAGTTCGGTTGCGGGCGAAGGTGTCGTCCGACTTTGAGCAGCATGATGTCGTCGAGCTCGTATTCCCTGGAACCACGCGCTTCCCAGAGATCAGCGAGCTTGGCGGAATACTGGGCATCAGTCAGGAAGCAGCAACCACCGGCCGGTTGTGCCCACTCCGTGAAACCAAATTTCTCCGCAAGGGCTATCTGGGGTTTGCGGTTTCGGCCGTGAAAATCGTAGAGCGCATCGCGATCCACCCAGCCTTCCCGTTCAGGTAGCGTCAGCGGCAGGTGTTTGGCACACAGGGGGCGAAGTAACCGGTCCTCCACTCCGGATTCCCGGGCAATGACAGGCATGGTTTCCTTTCGCTGACTTTTAGGGCGTTGACCAATGACTTCTCCCGTGATGATGAAGTCGAACTGGTTTTCTTCCATGAAAGACCACGCCTGGGCTTTGCGCACCATGAAGATCTTGCAGTCGAGGCAGGGATTCAGGTGTTGACCGTAGCCGTGTTTCGGATTGAGAAGGACGTCTTTGTATTCGTCTATGACATCGACGATGTGCAGTTTAATCCCAAGCTGCTCTGCCACCCACAGCGCGTTGTTGCGTTTGTTCTGGTGCTGCTTCTTTTTGCGTATGGCGTGTGTATGACCTTCCACGCAGAAACCGGTGAAGAAGTTCACCCCTTCGACTTCAACGCCCTGCTCCATGATCACTTTGGCTGCGAGCATGGAATCGAGACCACCGGAGATCAGGGCGACAGCTCTTTTACGTTCGGCCATAATCGCCGCCTTTCAAATCAGGCCGCGCAGTCTAGTGCCCAACCTAAACGTTCGCAATGTCGCCATCATCGCCCATGTCGACCATGGCAAAACGACACTCGTCGACCGTCTCCTTCAGCAGACGGGGTTGCTCGATGACCGGGCGGCAGAACGGGTGATGGACAGCAACGATCTCGAACGAGAGCGTGGAATCACAATCCTGTCCAAGAATACAGCCATCGAGTACCAGGGCACGCGGATCAATATCGTAGACACACCAGGCCACGCGGACTTTGGTGGAGAAGTCGAACGCATACTCTCGATGGTCGATGCGGTGCTGCTCCTGGTGGATGCCGTAGAGGGCCCGATGCCCCAGACGCGGTTTGTCACACAGAAAGCGTTCGGGTTTGGTCTGCAACCCATCGTTGTGGTCAACAAAATCGATCGTGACGGAGCGGAACCCTACCGGGTGATCGATGAGGTCTTTGATCTTTTCGACAACCTGGGCGCGAGTGATGAGCAACTCGATTTCTCCGTCGTTTACGCTTCAGCCATTCAGGGTGTTGCCGGTCCCGAGCCGGATGTGCTTGCTGAGGACATGACACCGCTTCTGGATATGATCGTGCGTGAGGTACCCCCGCCTGAGGTCGACGCGGAAGGACCTTTGCAGATGCAGATCAGCTCACTGGACTACTCGACCTATGAAGGTGTCATCGGGATCGGCCGTGTCAGCCGTGGTACCGTGAACCGAAACCAGCCGGTCGTCGTGATTGGCCGTGAAGGCCATGAACGCCGTGCCAAAGTCATGACAGTCAAGGGTCACACGGGGCTTACACGCGTGGATCAGGATAGTGCCGAAGCGGGGGATATTGTCTGCATTACCGGGATCGACGGTATAGGTATCTCCGATACGGTTTGTGCTCCGGAGAAGGTAGAAGCTTTGCCACCCCTTACGGTGGATGAACCGACATTGTCCATGCTTTTCTGTGTGAACAATTCTCCGCTGGCTGGGCAGGAAGGAAAGTTCCTGACAAGCAGGCAGATTGGGGAACGCCTGTTTACCGAAGCGTCACACAACGTTGCGCTCAACGTGGAAGCGACCGACGACCCGGACAGGTTCAAGGTGTCGGGACGGGGAGAATTGCATCTGTCTGTACTGATCGAAACGATGCGGCGCGAGGGGTATGAACTTGCGGTGTCCCGCCCTCAGGTCATATACAGAGAAGTTGACGGGCATGTTGAGGAGCCATACGAAACGCTCAGTCTGGATGTGGAAGAGCAGCACCAGGGTAAGGTCATGGAGGTGCTTGGGGACCGGCGCGGAGAGCTCCAGCTTATGGATCCGGATGGCAAAGGACGAGTACGCCTGCAGTTCAGGATACCAACGCGTGGAATCATGGGATTTCGGCCGATGTTTCTGTCTATGACCTCCGGTACCGGGATCATGTCATTTGCCAGTGCGGGTTTCGGACCAAGGCTTCAGGAAATTGTGGGGCAGCGAAACAACGGAGTGCTGATCTCAAATACCAACGGTAAAGCTGTTGCGTTTGCGCTGTTCAATCTGCAGAACCGGGGACGGATGATGGTGTCCCCCAATGACGTCGTCTACGAGGGTATGGTGGTTGGTGTTCACAGCCGAAACAACGACCTGACTGTCAATCCCATGAAGGAGAAGAAGCTCACCAACATCCGCGCGGCGGGGAGTGATGAGAACATCATCCTGACACCCCCGATAGAGCTGACGCTGGAACAGGCGCTCGAGTTCATTGCTGATGATGAGCTGGTGGAAGTGACGCCGGCGTCAATACGTGTGCGCAAAGCTCTCCTCAAAGAACACGAACGCAAACGGGCATCGTGAAAGCGCTTCTGCAACGTGTCAGCAGCGCATCGGTCACAGTCGGAGATGACACCATCGCCTCGATTGGCCAGGGTTTACTGGTCCTGGTGGGTGTGGCGCCCGAAGATGATGAGGAGACTGTTGCGTGGATGGCTGACCGTATTGCCGGGTTGCGCATATTTGCGGACGACCTCAAGCCGATGAACCGCAACGTTGTGGATGTGGCAGGTGAGATCCTGCTTGTCTCCCAGTTTACGCTGACCGCTGATACCAGCCGCGGACGCCGCCCGAGCTTCACCAGTTCCGCACCCCCCGAACAGGCGGAACGGTTCTATACTCTGCTCGGAGAGGAACTCGGGAAATCTGTGCCGGTCCAGACTGGTGAGTTCGGGGCAGATATGCAGGTACAGCTCGTGAATGATGGGCCTGTGACATTCATGCTGGAGCGCTGATATGGGTCAGACCCAGGACACCCTTCTGTCGCTCGCGGAGATATCTGTCGCTCTGGCGGGTTTCGCTGCAATCATTGTCGTTCTCAAGCGCGGCAATTCCGGCAAATGGAATGCTGCCAGTGCGGATCAGTTCCATGGCATGGTAATCCATGCCGTCTGCGCTGTGATCTTCTGTCTGTTGCCGATGCTCGTGGACGTGGTTGTGCAGGATGTCGTAACGACGCTGCACATCTGCGCGGGCCTCTTAGGTGCGCAGATCATCTTTCACTGTCTTGGTGTCATGCTGATGAGCACGACGAAAATCGATGGCCGGATATTACTGACCATTGGGATGTTCATTGGAGCGGCACAGTTCCTGGTTTTCACCGACTGGGGATCACAGAGAGAGTTCGTCATCTATACCGCCGGTATCATCTGGCACATCTTCCAGGCAGGGTTCCTGTTCGTCATGCTCGTCTGGATCCCTCGCGCAGACTACGAATAACTCCCCCCACCCTCTGTAGGAGCGGTTTAGCCGCGATTCGGAGACTGCTCTCAGGCGTCCTCTTCCCGCTTCTCGATAAACCGCGCGAGGAATACACCCAGCTCAAACAGGAGCCAGGTGGGCAGCGCCAGCAGCAGCTGCGAAACCACGTCGGGCGGCGTTAAAAGCATGCCCACGATGAAGCACCCGACAATAACGTAGGGTCGCTTTTTACCCATGGACTCAGCCGTCGCGATGCCGGACCAGGCCATGAGCATGGTGGCGATGGGGATTTCGAACGCAAGTCCAAAGGCGAAGAACATCTTCAGGACAAAGTCCAGATACTGGTTGATGTCCGTCATGATGTTGACGCCTTCAGGGGCGACGGTGGTGAAGAAAGCAAACACCAGCGGGAAAACCAGAAAGTAAACGAACGCCATACCGGAATAAAAGAGCAGGATGCTGGACACCAGAAGAGGCACCGCGAACTTCTTCTCGTGGCGGTAAAGCCCGGGCGAAACGAAAGCCCAGATCTGATGCAGCAGGTATGGAATCCCCACAAATATTGCGGTGAAAAAAGCCAGTTTGAGAGGTGTCACAAAGGGCGTCGCTACTTGCGTAGCGATCATGGACGAGCCTTCAGGTAAAACGGCTGTCAGCGGGGCGCTGATCCATTCGTAAAGAGGATTGGCGTAGTAGTAGATCGGAACGAAGAGAATCGCCACGGCGACCAGGCTTCTCAAGATCCTGCTTCGAAGTTCGATGAGGTGTTCGAGGAACGGTTGCTCGGCGGTGTCCACCGCAACGTCGTGTGGATCGCGTTCTTCTTCGGCGGGAGGGGTGCCTTCGGCCACGCGGCAACCGGACTTCAGGCTTCGCGTGCGTCAGTATCAGACGCGGCGTTTTCGGGTTTTGCCTGAGCTGCGAGCTTTGCCTGTTTGCGTTCGTAACTTGCCTCGAGCTCCGCGTCCGTTGGTGGGATCGGTACAGCCGGTGGCGGTTCAACTGGATCCGGACCGTCAGCTTCCTCTGTTGTTTTGGGTGCAGTAGCCGCGGCATTGGGATCGATCACCGGTTCCTGCATCGTCGATTTGACGTCACGCTCGATCTTCTTCATGTCTTCCATAATGGCTTCGTTGTGCAGCTGCCGGCGCACTTCATCCATACCGATCTCTTTTTCGATCTCGGCTTTCACGGAGGTAAAAGAGCGGCGCAGGCGCCCCAGCCACAACCCGAGGGTGCGCAGGGTTTCCGGCAGGCGCTCCGGTCCAATCACCAGAAGCCCGACGATGGCGATGAGGAGGAGCTCTAAACCACCGATATCAAACATGGCTAAACGGTGTCAGGCCTTGTTGTCCTGGTGAACTTCAGACTTCGGTGCCTGGTTGGCCGTTTCGCCTTCTATGACTTTCTCCTGAGCCTGTGGCTGGCTTTTTTCAGCTTCATCTTCGCTGACTGCATTCCGGAATCCCTTGATGGCATTCCCCAGATCCGAACCGATGTTCTTCAGGCGTTTGGGGCCAAAAATAAGCAGAACGATGGCAAGTATGACGAGTAACTCCGTCATGCCTAATCCGAACATATGTTTCTCCAGTCACCCGTGGGTGCGCTATATATGGTGGACATTATAGAGCGCGTGTGGGGTGAATGCGCGAATCATTCGACGCTATGGGAAAGAGGCGTTATCAGCGGGAACGGCTTGCTTTTTCGTCGTGACCGCTTGTTCCGAAGCGTCGTTCAAGCTCGCTGAGAACGTCCTGGTGGGACACGTCCAGTTGACTCAGGAGCACCATACAGTGAAACCAGAGATCGGCAGTTTCCTTAACAACCTCCGTCCGGTCACCGTCTTTGGCAGCCAGAATCACCTCGGTCGCTTCTTCACCGACTTTCTCGAGGATCTTGTTGATACCTTTCGCGTAGAGTGAAGCCACGTAGGAATCGTCCGCGTTCTCACCCTTTCGGGATTCTAAAACGCGTGCAAGTTCATCGAGAATCTCAGAGTTCATGCGAATCCCATTGACAGTAATCGCGGCTGAAGCCGCTCATCTCTGTCGAAGCGGCTTCAGCCGCGATTC
>JANQFF010000446.1 GCA_028277965.1 Pseudomonadales bacterium | reverse complement strand
GGTGACGTGGTTACCATCGGCGATGTCACCGGCTCGGTATCCAGAATCCGTATCCGTGCCACCACCATCCGCAACTGGGACAAGCAGGAACTCCTGGTCCCGAACAAGGAAGTCATCACCGGACGCCTGTTGAACTGGACCCTCAGCGACAACCTCAACCGTGTTGTCATCACGGTGGGAGTGGATTACGGGGCGGACATACCCCGAGCACTGGCGCTCCTGGAAGAAGCTGCGAAGGGGAACCCGAATGTGCTCGCAGACCCCCCACCCCTGATCACCTTCGAGGGCTTCGGTGACAACGCGCTCACCCTGGTGTTGCGTTGCTATCTGGATGCTCTGGACAACCGGCTGGCAGCCACCAGCGAGCTGCACCAGAGCATCAACGAAAAGTTCCGCGCCGCCGGAATATCCATCGCCTTCCCGCAGCGGGATGTCCATCTGACCACCGTCCGGCCGCTGGACGTTCGCGTCATAAGGGCCGGCCCGGAGGCAACGGAACCGCCTTCGCCCGAAGAAAACAAACCGCAGTCTCAGGTCCGATAATGTCATCCCGAAGCGCAACGAGGGATCTTCCAACTTGGCAAGGGCTCCGGTGCACAAGATCCCTCCTCCGTCGGGACAAGCAAAGATGCGGTTCGCCGCTGGCTGGGCGTCCATCAATGCGGTTCGCGCGGGGAAAGTGTGCACCAGCCCGCAAGCTCAGAACCACCGCGTTCACCGTATCCTACTTGGCTTGGTGACGCTGGAGCATCAAGCGGTGAGTGGCGAGTGGCAAATCACTCATCACCCGCCACTCACCACGACCACGCAAGACTTGCTCCCACACCGGAGAGATTGTGAAAGTACTCGTTTCGGTTCCCGATCAATCGTAAGAGGATACGGTCTCCCGACGACCGTTGGCCACGAACCCGGAGTGATAGCTCAGAATGTTCACCAAGTGTTGGTTGAGGCTCACACCTTCGGAATCGGCAGCTTCGGCGAGCGCACGGTGCAGGCTTTTTGCCAGACGCAGGGTCACCCGCCCGCTGTGGTCTTCGGCCGGAACCATTGCCACGGGCAGAGCAAGCCCTTTCTCCGCGAGGACCGTGGCAGTAGTCTCGATCGCATCCAGTGCCAGACCATAGGCCTCCTGGTAGGTCTCCCCGTACTCGACGAGATCCGGCAGCTCCTTCACCCGGGCCTCGTAGAGGATCTCACCCTCGAACTCGCCGCGGCGTACCGTGATGTTGTAAGCGTGCGCATCAATGTTCATCTCTCGTCTCCAGGAAACTCCGTATTTCAGACTCATACCGCAGCAGCAGCTTACGGAGCTCTCTCACATAGACCGGCTTGATTTCAAGATTACGACCATGGCCACAGGTGAAACCCGCGGAGAAAAACCCCGGTATACCCTCATGGAACACGATCTTGTGCCCCTGCTTCCGACCATCCCGCACCTCGAACCCCAAGCCATCGAGAATATCCACCATGTCCCGGCAACGCAGCGTAGCCTGTGTGGACTCCAGTGCGTCGAGGAAGGCTTTGAAACGATCCTCACTCTTCATGTGGCGCCACATATAGTGTCATATTTTGCCATTGTCAAGGTTTCTGTCCCCCTCTTTTATCTTGTGGCCAAAACCCTAGCGAGGCTTCGCCTCAGACCGACGAGCACCCAATTCGAGCTTCGTCGCGAGCCCCCAATAGGACAGGATTAACAGGATTTTCAGGATGAACAGGATTGATTTTTTTGCCTTAAAAACAATCCTGTAAATCTTGTGAATCCTGTTAATCCTGTACCATTGGCGCCATGGGAGAGAGGTGGGGTAAACCGCGTAGTGTCCAGGGTTTCACCGCCGAAGCCATCACGTCAAACGCAAGCGCCTCTATCTCCATCTCCGCCAGCCGTGAGGACCATCCGCAATCATGAACGAACCTCCAATTCCCACCGGACCGCCTTCCCGCCAGGATCAGCTGTTGCAGGACAAGCTGATCGAAGACATCACCGGCCAGGGCACGCGTATGGACGAACTGGCACGCCAACTCATCACCCTGGAGCTAGCCATCCCCGGCATCTACGCGACCGCCCTCAAGCTGGTGCCCGAGGGCACGGTCTCCGGCGGCATCTGGCTCTGGCTCACCTTCGCCTGCTGGGGCCTGGCACTGGTCCTCGCCCTCATTGCCCTGACTCCCCGCAAGTATCAAATCGACATGAGCCGATTGTCCGCCGCCACGGAGCATAGGGAAGGCCCGCTCAGCATCGAGGGCTACTTTCGACGCAGCGCCTTGTACAAGCGCAGGCTGCTGCTCCCCTCCTGCGGGCTGTTCTTTGCCGGCATCTGCTGCGCGGTCGCCACCCTATTATGATCCGCTCCAGAGCGAGCGCGCATAACGGGAACCACGAATGAACACGAATTGGTATTCGCATGTATTCACGTTTATTCACTCACCACTCACCACTCATCACTCACCACTCATCACTCACCACTCACCACTCACCACTCACCACTCATCACTCACCACTCATCACGATGGGCCGAATCGGAAACCGAGGAGTAATCAGCTGTGAAAAAAACCCGCCCCTCCTTCGAATGCTGGAAGTGTAAACGCACCTTCGGGCAGGTAGTCGAGTTGGAAGGCGATCCGGTGCTGTCGCTCGAATGCCCCTATTGCGGCGCCGCGTGCAAGGTTGATCTGGCCCCCTACCAGCAGCGGGTCGTCGAGGTGATGAAAGATGGAGCAAGCGGTCTAGGTGAGATTCGCTACGAGCTCCCCGACCGCATCCCGACCTCCGAGCCCGGTGACGAAGCACCTACCCAGGAATGTAGGACGCGGTGAACATCAGGTTCTCGCAGAATGACATAATCGTCGTGCCAACCGCTAATAGGACAGGATTTCCAGGATTAACAGGATTAACAGGATTAACAGGATTATTTTTCTTAAAAACTATAATATCCTGTTAATCCTGTACCATTAGAAGACAAGCCCGGAGGTCAGGGTTTACTCCTTAGCCCAGCCCAGTAGGCTGGGTTGAGGTATGAAACCCAGCTATCTTCTTTTTCCGCAAATGAACGCGAATCAACGCAAATCGGTCGCAAAGGGTCACATTTTTCGGTAGTGTTCCAACTTTGTTGCTGTCGAGTAGAGGGAATTTGAAAACTCCCTGTCATGAGGGTGTCGCAAAAGCCCCTCTCCCGCCGGGAGAGGGGTTG
>JANQFF010000418.1 GCA_028277965.1 Pseudomonadales bacterium | reverse complement strand
TCATTCCCATTCCAATAACCTTCTATTAAATCATTTGATCTTCAATTTTCGTCATCATAACACATTGTTTTCTAAATATTTTTAGATGCGTTTGCCCTGCGCATAGATCCTGGCTAGCTCCGCCTCTTGCACACCAGCGTCACCGACCAGGTCGGCGAGCCTTTGCATCATGGCTGGCCCCAGGCCGGTCGTGATGGCCGGCTCGATGCCATCGGCGAGCAGGATATCGTGGGGGGTGAAACCAAAGACGCCCGGAATCGGCGCAGGCTTGCCGCTTAGAGACTTGAAATTGCTCGCTTGTCGTTGAACGAATTTGTCAACTTCACTGATCCTTAGACACCCGCGATCATCAACGACTTCGCGAACGCAGGTCGTAAGGGCTCGGTGGATAAAGGCGGTGAACAGACCACCTTGAGTCTTGCTATCAAGTTCCTGGGCATGCCGATTGGAACGGGTCGCCACCCAGATACGGCCCCAGTCACCCGAGGTGTTATTCCAGAAACCGACGAGAGAGGCAACCTTGCCGGCATCGCAGCAGTCGAGGATCAGCAGGCGCTCTGCAGACTCATGATGTTGCTTGAACAGCGCGATCAGGCTTTCGACACTGAAGAGGTGGCCCTCTGCATTGATATCGCCGCCGACAACCAGATTGAAAACACCAAAGCGATAGAGGCTATGGCCTGAGAAATAGAAGAGCGCCGTGCCACCATGAGGGCAGGTCTGTAGAAACTGACTGACTTGCATGGATACCAGATCACGCGGGGACAATTGACCGATCGGTCCGGCAGGCTGGTCACACAATTGCTTGAGCTGGCGCGTCGTTCTGGTCGTGATGTCATAGCCATATCGGCTGAGCGCATCATGCATCGTGCCTTCAGCATCAGACTCACAGTGTTTCAGTCCAGCACTGTTGCAGCCGAGCAGAAATGCCTTTCGCACCGGTCCCGTGACCATGTAAGCAACCCCACCCTACGCCCCTGTTGCCCCTCAATTGAGCTGAGCTGTCATCCCTTCCTTGCCGATGATCAGGGTAATGCCCTCGGGTGCCGTGGCAGGAAGCGCATCGAATCCACTCACACGCCTGCGCACCAGGAGGTGCCGACCCTCGTCGTCGCAGATGGGCTTACCTTCGGCGTCGCACATGGGCTCGTTCAGCCAGAAGACGAAATGACTGTCGCGCACGGCCTTGCGATCGAGATAGCTCGAAATGGTCGACGTCAGAATCTTGAGGGAAACGGCCAAGGAGACCGCTGCAATAGAGCCTGCGGAGACGATCTCGACCAGATTCTTGGTGCGCTCTTCCTGACTCGTGGGTGGCACCGCTCCCCATGTGACCTGGGCCTGCAATCCCTCTGCCTCGAGCAGGCTTTCCAGCTGAACGTCATCGCCCAAATGATCCTTCAGATCGGATGTGAATTCGACGTAGATCGGTGTGTCACCTTCCATTAGGACCTCCGCGCTGGTGTTCGAGCTCGTTCCGTTGACCAGCATATCACCGAAGGGACAAAAACCCATTCCTTTGTCGACTCCGACAGAGTCGGTGTTCGCACCTGATCCTGTTTCGCGGAGCCACTACCCCGGAGCAGCAGCCCGAGACCACTCGCGCCGAAGCCATC
The DNA here is from genome assembly GCA_028277965.1 of Pseudomonadales bacterium. GTDB lineage: Bacteria > Pseudomonadota > Gammaproteobacteria > Pseudomonadales > Azotimanducaceae > UBA4421. The sequence goes on along the minus strand of JANQFF010000418.1, from coordinate 19 downwards.
GCTCACCGCCCCCGCATCA
>JANQFF010000400.1 GCA_028277965.1 Pseudomonadales bacterium | reverse complement strand
GCTGTGTTAGGCTTCTTGCCAATGGGACCCGCCATTACCTGCGAAGCCTGCCTTGCTACAGTCCCCGCAGCACTCGCGCTGAGCACCGAATAGGTTTTTGGAGGTGCCTTTTAGCCGCGATTCTCATTCGATTTCCGTCTTGTCCTTGAACTCACAGAGGTCTTCGATCACACACGCTCCACACCTCGGTTTACGAGCGGTGCAGACATAGCGTCCGTGCAGAATGAGCCAGTGATGAGCGTCTTTCTTGAACTCATCAGGCACAAATTTCAATAACTTGTCCTCCACCTGGCGGACGTTTTTTCCCGGTGCAATTCTGGTGCGGTTGGATACCCGGAAGATGTGGGTGTCAACGGCGATGGTCGGGTGACCGAACGCGGTATTCAGAATGACGTTGGCTGTCTTGCGACCGACTCCGGGGAGGGCCTCCAGAGCGGCCCGATCTTCCGGGACTTCACTGTGGTGCTCGTCCATCAGGATCCTGCACGTCTTGATGACGTTTTGGGCTTTGGTGTTGTAGAGGCCAATCGTCTTGATGTAGCTCTTAAGCTTACGTAACCCCAGGGCATGGATAGCCTCCGGGGTGTTGGCGACTTCATACAGAGGTTTGGTTGCCTTGTTGACGCTGACGTCCGTCGCCTGCGCTGACAGGATGACAGCAATGAGGAGCTCGAACGGGGTCTTGTACTCGAGCTCGGTGGTCGGCTCTGGCATCGTCTCCTGGAGACGAGTGAAAATCTGGTGGCGTTTGTCGGCGTTCATCTTCTGGTGTTCATCTTCTGGCGGTCATGTGTTGATCTCTTGAGGCTCGTCATCAGCGCCATTATGACCCCGGTAGTCAGAAAAGCCCCAGGTGGATACAGGGCGAGGGGCAGGGTACCTGCGTCACCGATGTCGATGGTCCAGGAGGCGGCTGATTCTCCAAACAGCAGGTGCGCGTTCTCGAACAGCGTGCCCTGGCCCAGGACTTCCCGGACGGCTCCGAGACCAATCAGCGCGATGGCGAAACCGACAGCCGTGCCTGCGGCATCGAGAATTGCGCGGCTGACGGGTTGCCTGCTGGCAAACGCTTCAGCGCGACCGAGGATCATGCAATTGGTCACGATAATCTGCACATACAGAGCAATCTTGAGGTACAGATCGAATGCAAATGCTTCCAGCAGCAGAGTAGTCACGGTGGTGAAAGTCGCGATGACCAGCACAAAACTCGGCAGGCGTGCCTGGTCGGGGATGAAACCGCGTAGCGCAGATATGACGGTGTTACTGCCAATGACGACGAGTGTGCTCGCAGCGGCAAGCCCCAGCGCGTTCACCACGCTGTTACTGACAGCCAGGAGTGGGCACAAGCCAAGTAGCTGGGCCCATGCCGGGTTGTTGGCGAGCACCGCATTCTTGAAATCCGCTGCCGTCACCGGCACTGCTCCATCAGTACGGGCCCATGCTCGGTGAGAGCGCTCCTGACCGCGTTTGTCGTGACCGTCGCGCCGGTTACATTGTCGAGAGCGGCCCACCGATCCAGTGAGGCACCGTCCATCGAAGTAATCCAGTCGCTGCGGTTGTGATCGATGAAATCGCCGATACCCGGGGTTTCCCTGTGATTACTGACGCGAAGCGTTAATCCTCTGGCGGGTTCCCACAGCAGGACAAATTCAATTGGCCCGGTGTAGCCTGGCTGGGAACCGCGAACGAAATAGCCGTCGGGGCAGAGATTGAGGCTGGCACTTCGCCATTCACCGTCGAGCTGGATGTCCCACCCCGCCATATCGATCAGCAGTGCCTGGGCCTGCCGCAGCCTGTTCTCGTCGATGTGGCTCCTGGTCATTGCCTGGGTGGCGCTAAGAACGAGCCCGCAGACGGCGCCAATCAGGCAGATATTCAACACGGGTCTGATCATGAACGTTCAGCCCGGGCAGCTGCAGCGGTTTGACCGCGTTCAGAGGCGCGGTTCAGCAGCGGTGTACAGCAGTTTGCCAGGAGGACCGCAAACGCAATGCCGTCGGGGTAAGCACCGAAGCCGCGGATAACCACAATCATCAGCCCGCAGAAAAGACCCAATGCCCACTGGTACTGAGGTGTCCTCGGGTGCGTGACCGGATCGGTGACGACGAAGAAAGCGGCGACCATAAACCCACCCGATGCGAGGTGGAACGTCAGCGAACCCAGGCTGCTCGAGGAACCTGCATCAAAGAAAGCGAGAACTCCCAGGGTCAGGCCCGCAAACATGCCGAGCGTTACACGCCAGGCGATGACTTTCACTGCGAGAAGACCAAGGCCTCCAGCGAGGAATGCCAGCGCTATCCACTCCTGCTGAGCCAGGATGGGGGCGAACGCCGATTCGAACTCCGCCGTCGTAAAACCCTCCTGGTAGCGGAAGAAAGAAAGCTGCGTAGCACCTGTGAGAGCATCCACGGGGGTGTGATCGATGCTTGCCGGGAGCGGCCAGTGATCAACGCGATCAGCGAACGCGGTCAGGACAACGGCATAACCTGCCATTGCCGGATTGAAAACGTTGTGTCCGATCCCGCCGTAAGCGTGTTTGGCGAGACCAATCGCCGCGAGCGCTGCCCACGCCATGACGATGACGTCAGTATCCGGCGGCAGGCACACAGCGATGAGCCACGCCGTGATCAGCCAGCTGAAGTTCCCGGCCTCGTTCTGGAATTGAGCCAGCGTGCGATGCCCACGCATGACAAGACAGATCAGCTCCACCGCCAGCGTGAGCCCTGTCATGATCAGGACATTACGCAAAACTCCGGCGCCGTAAACCCAGGTCATGGTGGCGACACCCGGCAGAAGCGCGGCTGCCGTCACCAGCATGATGGTCCGCGTTGTACGTAACTCGATCATGGGTTCAGGACCATTCCCGGTTCTGTTCCAGGCGCTGCGAACGGCGGGCTTGTGCCTCATCGACCCTCTGTTGAAGGCGGTTCTCGTGTGCCGAATAGCGTTCAGTCATGCGGTCTCGGGATGCGGTCTCTTCCTGTTCGAGTTTGAGATTTCGTTTCGCAGATGCAAAGAGTTGAGCAAGCGGTATCCCGGCAGGGCAGACACGATTACAGAGACCACACTCGATACACCGCTCAACACCATGAACCGCTGAGAGACTGTCATGGCCCGTGCGGACATCGTGCAGAAGTGTCTGGACAGGCAGATACACCGGGCATACAGGATCACAGGCGCCACAGTTTATGCAGCGCGTGTTCTCTGGGATGTCGAGTGGCTGGGCGACTTCAATTGGGGCCGGCGTCAGGGAGATGCAGTCCACGGGGCAAGCGGGTATGCAGAGTTCGCACCCTGTGCACTCGGTTTCCAGCACTGTGTGCATCACACCCTGGGCCCCGACTATCGCGTCAACGGGACACGGTGGCAGGCACAACGTGCAGCCGATACACCGGGTCTCATCGATAATCGCAACGGCCGGCGCAGGTGTCGAAGGAACGTCACCAACCATTTGTTTACCCATCAGCGCGACCAGTTGCGCATGGACACTTTCACCACCAGGGGGGCAGAGGTTAACCGGAGCGTTTTCGCTCACGATGGCAGCTGCGTAAGGCCTGCAACCGGGATAACCGCATTGTGCGCACTGCGTCTGCGGCAGTAATGATTCGACAGCGTCAATCAATTCGTCATCCGTATGGGACATGCGCTTTTCCAGCAGCATGCGGGCAACAACCAATGTCGCAAGGGTGATGACGATGACTGTTGGTACGGTCAGCATCGTGATGGTCATGCAAGACCGCCGAATCCCATAAACGCCAGGCTCATGAGACCTGCCGTGACAAGGGCCAGAGGGGCTCCCCTGAACGCATCGGGAACGTGTTCGTGGTCGATGGTCTCCCGGATGGCGCCAAAAAGGACCATAACCAGCGTAAATCCGGCAGCCGCACCAAGGCTGAACACAAACGTTTCTGCGAGGGAGAAGGTGTTGTCGAGAGCCAGGAGCGCCACACCGAGAACAGCGCAGTTGCTGGTGATGAGCGGCAGGTAGATGCCCAGCAGTTGATGCAGGATGGGGGACGCTGCACGGAGGTAGTACTGCACAAGCTGCACAATCCCTGCGATAACGACAATAAACAGGATGATCCGCAGGTATTCAACACCCAGAGGTACCAGCACCGCGTGATGGAACAGGTAAGACGTAACCGCGCTCAGTGTCAGCACAAACGTTGTTGCCAGCCCCGTTGCCAGCGCCGCGTCATAGCTGCGCGTGATACCCATGAAGGGACACAGACCCAGAAATTGAGCCAGCACGAAGTTGTTGACGAGCAGGGCGCCCAGCAGGACAAGGGCTAGCTCGGACATAGGAGCCTCGTCAGGTCACTTCCATGCCGGGTGTGGCGCCATCATCGGGCGACAGCAGGAAGATATCGCTGCCACCGGGTCCGGCTGCCAGCACCATCCCTTCGGAAACGCCAAACCGCATCTTGCGCGGGGCCAGGTTGGCGACAACCACAGTCAGGCGACCAACCAGGGGTTCGGGGTCGTACGCTTCGCGTATGCCGGAGAAGACCTGGCGTTTGTGGTCACCGACATCCAGTGTCAGCCGGAGTAGTTTGTCAGCGCCGTCCACGTACTCTGCAGCATCTATGCGGGCAACGCGGAGCTCAACTTTGCTGAAATCGTCAATTGTGATGTGTTCAGCAGCTGCTTCATCTTCACCCGGGGGTTCAGCTGTATCCGGCGCTTCTTCCCTGCTTGCTTCCACCAGCTTGTCGACGGTCTTCATTTCCATGCGAGTCAGCATTGAGCTGAATTTCGCGATTCCGTGGCCAAGCAGCGGTGAGGTATGGTCGCTCCAGGCAAACGGCTCTGTCTGCAGGAATGCCTCTGCCTTGGCAGCCACGTCCGGCAATATGGGCTTGAGGTAGATCGCGAGCGCACGAAACATATTGATTGCCTGACTGCAGATGAGGTGCAGATCCTCGCGGCGCTCTGGGTCTTTCGCCAGGTTCCAGGGCTCGTGAGTGGCGATGTACTGATTTGCCAGGTCCGCAAGCGCGGTAATCTCGCGGACAGCCTTGCTCGTATCGTCATTCTCGTAAAGTTCCGCGATACGGGGCGCAGCCACCGTAAAACTCTTCCACAAAGGTTCGTCGTGGATGCGGTCTGCCAGGACACCATCGAACTGCTTCGTCACAAATCCGGCGCAGCGGCTTGCGATGTTGATGACCTTCCCGACGAGATCGCTGTTTACCCGCTGGACAAAATCCTCGAGGTTGATGTCGATATCATCGGTTGTGCCGTTGAGCTTGGCTGCATAGAAGTAGCGCAGGTATTCCGGGTCGAGGAACTTCAGGTAGTCCGCGGCCATGATGAAGGTGCCGCGGGATTTAGACATTTTGGTGCCGTCGACGGTAATGAACCCGTGTGTATGGATACGGGTCGGGGTGCGGAAACCCGCAGCGTCGAGCATCGCGGGCCAGAACAGCGCATGAAAGTTGATGATGTCCTTGCCGATGAAGTGGTGGACTTCCGTGTCATTCTCTCGTTCCCAGAAGTCTTCGAACGTAACGGTATTGCTCGAATCGCAGAAGTTCTTGAAGGCCGCCATGTAACCGACGGGCGCGTCGAGCCAGACGTAGAAATACTTGTCTTCAGTCCCGGGAATGACAAAACCGAAATATGGCGCATCACGTGAGATGTCCCACGCTTTCAGGCCCTCTTCGAGCCACTCGGCGAGTTTGTTCCCAACCTCCGCCTGCACCCGGTCGGAACGGGTCCACTCTTTGAGGTACTCGGTGTACTGCCCCGCATCAAAAAAGTAGTGGGTGCTTGATCGCAGTTCCGGTTTGGAGCCGGAATACGCCGAAACCGGATCGATGAGATCTGTGGCGTTGTACGTGGCGCCACAAGCCTCGCAGTTGTCGCCGTACTGATCCGGTGTCGAACAACGCGGACACTTTCCCACCACGTAGCGGTCGGCGAGAAAGATGTCTTTCTCAGGGTCGTAAAGCTGCTCGACCTCTTCGGTGAAAATCAGCCCTTTGTCTTCCAGCCGTTTGTAGATCAGCTCGGAAAAGTGACGGTTTTCGTCAGAATGGGTTGTGTAGTAGTTGTCATACGAAATACGAAAACCCCGGAAGTCTTCCAGGTGCGCCTCGCGCATCTCGTCGATCAGCGCTTCCGGGGTGGT